>CAZWDE010000054.1:0-13593 GCA_964632555.1 uncultured Limibaculum sp. | reverse complement strand
GCCGGGGCGACGAAGCCCGGCGCCGCCACCCAGCCGAGGCCGTGGCGCCGCACCGCCCGCGCGCGCCGCGCGCTCGGCCCGCCATGGAGCGCGATCTCGAGCTCGCCGGCGCCGAGCCGCTCGTCGAGCGCCGCGTCGCCCGCCACCACGATCTCGAGCAGCACGCTCGGATAGCGCGCGGCGAAGCGCGCGATCTCCTCCGAGACACCGGTGACGGCGAGCTCCTCGATCAGCCCGAGGCGGACCCGCCCGATCACCTCGGCGCCGGCGAGCGCCGCCCGCGCCGCCTCGCCCGCCCCGAGGGCCGCGCGCGCGTGGACGAGGAGCGTGCGCCCCGCCTCGGTCAGCGCGACGCCCCTCGGCGAGCGGTCGAACAGGCGGTGGCCGAGATCGTCCTCGAGGCGGCGGAGCTGCATGCTGACGGCCGCCTGCGTGCGGCCGAGCCGCTCGGCCGCGCCGCTCACGCTGCCCGCGTCGGCCACGGTGACGAAGGCGCGCAGCAGCGCGCTGTCGAGGTCGCGGGGCATATCACGATCCCTGATACCGGTCTCATCACTATCAGCCTACGTGAGGCTCCCGCCCGCCGCCATCTCTCGCCGAGGCCGGGGCAGGGCGCCCCGCCCGAGCAACCGAAAGGATCCGACCATGACCAACACCACCCCCGCGCCCGGCGCGCTCCGCCTCGGCCCCGCCCGGATCGGCGCCGCCGACATCCTCACCAACGGGCAGCGCCCGGAGGATGTCCGCCGCATCGCCGAGCTCGACGCCGACTGGAACCGCAACGTCGCCGCGCGCGATCTCGACGCCCTGATGGCGGCCTATGCCGAGAACGGCATCGCGTTCGCGCAGAACCAGCCGCCGGTCCACGGCAAGGCCGCGCTGCGGGAGTACTGGGCCGGGCTCCTCGCCCTGCCGGGCCTCGCCTTCGACACCGCCGACACGCACATCGTGGTGTCGGAGGGCGGCGACATGGCCTGGGTCGCCGGCACCTACACCCTCGGCTTCGACGGCGCGGAGGGCCGTGTCGAGGACGCCGGCACGCAGGTGCTGATCTACCACAGGATCGAGGGCGACTGGCGGCTGACGCTCGCCATCGACAACTCGAACGGCCCGGCCTGAGCCCGGGCCCGGGGGGCGGCGCGCGGACCGACCGCGCCGCCCTGCGGCGTCACTCGCCGGGCTCGAGCGTCCAGACGACCGTCACGCGCGCCGTCAGCTCCACCTCGCCCGGCTGGACGGGGACGGAGGACGCCTCGGCCCGCATCACCGCCATCGGCACGGCGCGCGGGCCGTTCTCGGCCGCGGCGTCCGCGATGCGCCGGATCGGGCCGAGCGCGAGCCCGGCGGCCGCGGCGTAGGTCTCGGCCGCCGTGCGCGCCTTGGCGAGCGCGTCGCGCCGCGCCTCGGCGAGCGCCGGGGCGGGGTCGGAGAGGCCGAAGCTCAGCCCCTCGAGCCGGTTGGCGCCGCCGGTCACGACCCGGTCGAGCACCGCGCCGAGCCCGTCGAGATCGGCGATCCGGGCCGTGACGATGTTGGCCGCCGCGTAGCCGGCGATGCGGGGCGGCTCCGATCCGCTCCGGTCGTGGCTCTCGTAGACCGGGCGCACGGTGACCGCGGCGGTCTGGATGTCGCGCTCGGCGACGCCGGCCTCGGCGAGGGTCCGGATCAGCCGCCCGGTGCCGTCCGAGGTCTCGCGGAGCGCCCGCGCCGCGCTCTCGGCGCGCGCCTCGACGCCGATCCTCAGATGCGCCTCGTCGGGCGCCGCGGCGGCGCGGCCCTCGCCCGTGACCGTGAGGGTGGGCGTCGGGGCCTCCTGCGCGGGCGCGGGCGCGGCGGCCGTCACGAGGAGCGCGATCAGCGGCAGGAGAGCGGGCGCGCGCATCACAGGCGCTCCACCGCGACGCGCTCGTGCGCGAAGGCGAGATGGTCGCGGATCGCCTCGGCGGCCGGGATCGGGGCCTCGTAGGACCAGCCCGCGTCCTCGATCGGGCCCGACTTGGCGATGACGTGATAGTAGCTCGCCTCGCCCTTGTGCGGGCAGCGGGTGCGGGTCTCGGAGCGTTCGAGGAAGGCCATGCCGATATCCGCGCGCGGGATGTAGACCACGGGTTCGTGGCCGCTCTCGCGCAGGATCAGGGCGTTGTGCGATTCGGCGATCACGGCGCCGCCGGCGCGCACGACATGCACGCCCGTGGCGGGTTCGATGGTGAACGGCACGGTTTCGTTCATGGTCTGGCGTCTCCCTGTGGTGAGGTGCCGGGGCGATCGCGGAGGCCCGGTCAGGCCCCGAGCGGGCGGGTCGCGGCCGCCAGCCAGTCGGCGTCGGACCCGTCGAGGGCGGGGGCGAGCTCGTCGCGCACCCGGGCGTGGTATGTGTCGATCCACGCGATCTCGGCGGGGATCAGGAGGTCGGGGTCGATCAGCCTGCGGTCGTAGGGGCAGAGGGTCAGCGTCTCGAAGGCGTGCATCGCCCGGTCGCCGCCCTCCGGCACGGCCGCGGGCAGCACCGCGACGAGGTTTTCGATCCGGATCCCGAAGGCGCCCGCGCGGTAGTAGCCCGGCTCGTCGGAGAGCACCATCCCCGCCTCGAGCGGCACGGTGCCCGACCGCCGGGAGATCCCGGCCGGGCCCTCGTGCACGTTGAGATAGGCGCCGACGCCGTGGCCCGTGCCGTGGTCGTAGTCGAACCCGGCGGCCCACAGGAACTGGCGCGCCAGCGGATCGAGGTCGCGCCCGGTCAGCCCCTCGGGCCAGCGGGCGGCAGCGATGGCGAGGTGGCCGCGGAGCACGAGCGTGTAGGGGCGCCGCGCCTCCACGGGCGCCGGGCCGAAGGCGACGGTGCGGGTGACGTCGGTCGTGCCGTCCTCGTACTGCCCGCCGGAGTCGACGAGCAGCAGCTCGCCGGGCGCGATCCGCCGGTCGCTCTCGCGGTTGACCCGGTAGTGCACGATCGCCCCGTTGGGCCCCGAGCCGCAGATCGTGTCGAAGGAGAGGTCGCGCAGCCGCCCGTCGGCCGCGCGGAACGCCTCGAGGCGCTCGACGATCTCGATCTCCGAGGGCGTCGCGCCGCGCGCGTGCTCGCCGTCGAGCCAGGCGAGGAAGCGCACGAGGGCGGCGCCGTCGCGCCGGTGCGCGGCGCGGATGCCGGCGAGCTCGGCCTCGGTCTTGCGCGCCTTCGGCAGCAGGCAGGGGTCGGTGCCCCAGACCACCGAGGCGCCCGCGGCCTCCAGCCGGTCGCGCACCCAGAGCGGGCAGCTCTGCTCGTCGAGCCGCACTTGGCGGCCCGCCAGCGCGGCCAGGCCGTCCGCGAAGCGCTCGGGCGGCTCGACCGTCACGGCGTTGCCGAGCGCGGCGCGCACCTCGCCGTCGAGCTTGTCGGCGGCCATGAAGAGGCTGACGCGCGCGTCGGCGTGCAGGATCGCGAAGCCGAGCGCCACCGGCACGTGGGCGAGGTCGCCGCCGCGGATGTTGAGGAGCCAGGCGATGCTGTCGGGCAGGGTGAGAACGGCCGCGTCCTCGCGCTCCTGGCGCAGCGCGTCGGCGAGCCGGGCGCATTTGCTCGCCGCGGCCTCGCCGGCGAGCGCCTCGGGATGCACGTGCGCCGCCCCCATCGGCGGCGCCGGGCGGTCGGTCCACAGCGCGTCGATCGGGTTCGCCTTGAGCGCGGCGAGCCGCGCGCCCGCGGCCTCGGCGGCCGCCTCCAGACGGTCGATCTCCGCCTTGCCGTGGAGCCACGGGTCGTAGCCGACGACCTGCCCCTCGCGGAGCGCGGCGCGCAGCCAGTCCGACGGCCGGGTCTCGTGGGTCGGCACGATCTCGAACACCGCGGTGTCGGCCTGCGCGCCGGCCTGCAGCGTGTAGCGCCCGTCGACGAAGAGCGCGGCGCGCTCCGGCAGCACGATGGCGAGGCCGGCCGAGCCGGTGAAGCCCGTGAGCCAGGCGAGCCGCTCCTCGGAGGGCGGCACCGTCTCGCCGTGATGGGCGTCGGCGCGCGGCACCAGCATGCCGTCGAGCCCGGCATCGGCGAGACGCGCCCGCAGCGCCCCGAGCCGCTCCCGGCCCGCCGCCCCGCCCGTCGGCGGCTCGAAGCTCTGGAACATGCGATCTCCCCCTTGCGACCGACCCTGCCCCTGGCGACCCGCGCCGGCAAGCGCGAATCGCGGGCCCTCCCGCGCCGCGCTCAGCGCGGGCGCTGCCAGGCGAGCCCGTCCGCCTCCGCCGCGATCTCGGCCGGCGAGAGCCCGATGAGGACGACGGCGCGCGCGCCCTCGGCGCTCTCGAGAAAGAGCCGCTCGGCGAGCCGCCCGCGCCGGAAGCCGAGCCGCTCGCTCCGTCCCTCGAACCGCGCGCCCCCGTCGACGAAGACGAGCGCGACCTGCCCCTCGCCGGCGCGGTCGAGCCGGGCCACCGTGCCGCGGAGATCGCGGAGCAGCACCGTGCCGTCCGGCTCCTCCTCGGCGACGAGCACCGCGTCGATCCCGCGCTCGGGCACGCTGAGGCGCGCCGCCACCCCGGTCGCGTAGGCCATCTCCGAGAGCGGCACGGTCAGGAGATTGTCGACCGCGACGATGCGGCAGCCGCAGCCGCGCCCGCCGGGCAGGTCGGCGAAGCAGCGCTCGAGCGCCTCGCGCGCCGCCGCGGCGCGGCTCGGCTCGCCCTCGCCCGCGAGCCCGACGGCGGGGCAGTTCTCGGCCGGCTCCCCGCGCGCGACGGCGCGTGGCGGCGCGAGCGCGAGGAAGGCCCGTCCGTCCGGCGAGCCCGAGAGCCAGGCGAGCGAATCGGCCCGAAGCCGGCGGGCGCCGAAGCGCGACCGGTAGAGCGCGGCGTCGATGGCGGCCGCTTCGCCGACCGTGCGGGCGATCTCGGCCGGGTCCTCGGCCACGAGCTCCGGCGGGCGCGGCACGACCGTGAGCGGCTGGTCGCGGCGCGCGTCGTCGAGCCGCGACCGCGCCGACCCGTCCGAACCGCCCCAGTCGTCGCACGCCGATAAGCACAGCACACCCAGCATCAGCAACGCCGATTGAACCCTGTGCAATGTTTTCGAAGCACCCGGACTTAGGGTCAATTTTCGTCCAATCACGGTCGGTCCTGCTCTCGCCAACGGCTTTTTTTCAGATTAGGGGTTTAGCAGAATGGCAAGGCGGCCATAATGGGGTGCGGGTGGGGGTGCAACGGCAGCGGACGGAGTGACGCTTGAACGGACTTGAAAATGGTACAGGCGGCGTGGTGGCGGGCCGGGTCAAGTGGTACGACATGGTCAAGGGCTACGGATTCGTCGTTCCCGAGGGTGGCGGCCCCGATATCATGGTGCATGCCTCCTGTGTGCGCGCCTTCGGCAAGATGTCGCTTCCCGAAAACGCGGTCGTGCGGCTGATCGTCTCGCGGGGCGAGCGGGGGCTCCATGCGCGCGAGCTGCTCGAGGTCGAGGACGAGGGGAGCACCGAGCCGGAGCCCGAAGGGTTCGGCGAGCGCGTGCGCCCGACCGAGTTCCTCGGGCCCGACATCGAGGCGAGCCCGCTTCTCCCGGCGCGCGTGAAGTGGTTCGACAAGCAGAAGGGATTCGGCTTCGTCAACGTGTTCGGCAACGCGGAGGACGTGTTCGTCCACATGGAGACCGTGCGGCGCTGCGGCTTCCAGGATCTCGCGAGCGGCGAGGGCATGGCCTGCCGGACCTTCCGCGGGCCGCGGGGGCTGATGGTGGCCGAGCTCCGGCTCTGGGAGGCGGGCGTCGACGCGCCCGACGCCGAGGCCGCCGCCGAGGACGATGCCGGGCAGGGCGCCGTGAGCCGGGGCGCGCCGGCGCTCGGCTCGGGCCTGAGGGCGACGGCGAAGCGGTGAGCGCCCGGCGGCGTCGCCCGGGCGCCTTCGCGGCGCTCGCCCTCGTGGCGGCGGCGCCCGCGGGCGCCATCGCGTGCTCCGAGGACGCGGTGACGCTCCATGGCGCCGACGGGCCGGTGGAATTCGCCGTCGAGATCGCCGACGATCCGGCGGAGCAGGCGCGCGGCCTGATGTTCCGGCCCTCCCTGCCGGCGGAGGCCGGGATGCTCTTCGTCTACGACGACCCGCAGCCCGCCGTCTTCTGGATGAAGAACACCATGATCCCGCTCGACATGATCTTCCTCGACGACGCCGGCCGGGTGATCAACGTCATCGCCCGCGCCGAGCCCTACACGCTCACCCCGCGCCGCTCGGCGGGCGAGGTGCGCGCCGTGCTGGAGATCAACGGCGGGCTCGCCGAGATGCACGGGATCGGTCCGGGCGCGCAGGCGGTCCACCCCGCCTTCGAGGCGGCGGAGCCGCCCTTCCGCTGCGCCCCCGCGGGCTGAGCCGCGCGTCGCGATCGCGCGCCGGACCGGCGCCGGCGGGCGGTGACCGCGGCGGCCGCGCGGCGATGCTGCCGGGCGAGGCTCGTGGCGGGCGATCGGGCGGAGGGCGGCGATGACGACACTCGATTGGCATGCCGGGCGCGGCGATCTCTCCGGGCTCGCGCTGCTCGACCGCGCGCCGGAGAGCGAGGGCATCGACCTTCCCGCGGTCCGCCGCTACCGCCAGCGCCGCGTGCGGGCCGAGATGGCGCGGCGCGGGATCGCCGCCGTGATCCTCTCCGACCCGGTCAACATCCGCTACGCCACGGGCGCGCGGAACATGCAGGTGTTCTCCCAGCGCAACGCGCCGTCGCGCTACCTGCTGCTGACCGCCGAGCGCGCGATTCTCTTCGAGTTCACCGGCTGCGCGCATCTCGCCGAGGGGTGCGAGACGGTCGACGAGGTGCGCCCCGCCCAAACCGCGAGCTTCGTCGCCGCCGGGCCGCGCATCGCCGATCGCGAGCGCGCCTGGGCGCGGGAGATGGCGGCCGAGATCGCCGCGCTGGTCGGCCCCCGCGCCACCGTCGGGCTCGAGCGGCTGAACGCCGGGGCGGCGATCGCCCTCGCCGCCGAGGGTCTCCGGCTCGTCGACGCGCAGGAACCCGTCGAGATGGCGCGGGCCATCAAGTCCGACGAGGAGCTGAAATGCATCCGCGCCTCGCTCCGCGCGACCGAGCGGGGCGTGGCGAAGCTCCGGGCCGCGATCCGTCCCGGGATCACCGAGGCGGAGCTCTGGTCGGTGCTCCACCAGGCCGTGATCGCGCAGAACGGCGACTATGTGGAGACGCGGCTGCTCAGTTCCGGCCCGCGCACCAATCCGTGGTTCCAGGAGACCGGGCCGCGCGTGATCGGCGAGGACGAGCTCATCGCGCTCGACACCGACGTGGTGGGCTGCCACGGCTACTACTCGGACTTCTCGCGCACCTTCCATTCCGGGCCCGGGCGGCCGAGCGCCGCGCAGCGCGAGCTCTACCGCGTGGCGCACGAGCAGGTGCACCACAACATGGGCATCCTTCGCGCGGGCATGAGCTTCCGCGACTATGCCGAGCGCGCCTGGGAGATCCCCGAGCGCTTCTTCGCCAACCGCTACTACCTCTCGGCGCATGGCTGCGGGATGACGGGGGAGTATCCCTATCTCTATCACCGCGCCGACTTTCCCGAGGCCGGCTATGACGGGGTGATCGAGCCCGGCATGACGCTCTGCGTCGAGAGCTATATCGGCGAGGCGGGCGGCGCCGAGGGCGTCAAGCTCGAGCAGCAGGTGCTGGTGACCGAAGCGGGGGTCGAGCTGCTCTCGGAGTTCCCGTTCGAGGACGGGCTGCTCGACTGAGAGGGGCGCCGGGATGGATCCCGGCGCCCCCTCCGGATCGCGGCGTGGCCGCGCCGCCGCGGCGATCAGACGAGGTAGAGCACGCCGTCGTCGGTCTCGTTCTCGAACAGCACGCCGGTCTCGTTGGCGCAGGCGAAGGCGACGAGGATGTCGCCCCGGTCGAGCGCGCCGGTCTCGAGCTGCTCGGTCCAGTAGTCGAGCCCGCCCTCGTCCGGCTCGCGGTCGAGGCTGTTCTCGTAGATGACGCCGACATACTCTTCGTCGGTCAGGTTCGCACCCCAGAGCGCGGCGAACTCGTCGGACGCCGCGAAGACGTCGGCGAGCTCGCCGATGGTCGCGCCGTCCTCGAGCGCCCCGGCCCAGAAGCCGATGCCGGCGGCGTCGCCGAACCGGTCGAAGGCCGCGTCGTAGACGAGGGCGAGCTTGATCACGTCGGCGTCCTGGCTGACCGCCAGGGTCGCGTCGTCGAACTCGACCCGCTCGACGCCGGCGATCTTGATCGGAGCGCCCGCGCCGCCGGCGCCGCCGTCCATCAGGATCACGAAGCCGCCCTGGCCCGCGGTGATGCTCGCCGCCGCGAACGGCCCCGGGATCTCGACCGTGTCCTCGCCGGACCCGCCCTCGAACACGACGGCGAGGCCGGGGTCGGTCACGACGAAGCGGTCGTCGCCCGCGGTGCCGGGGACGATCTCGGGCGCGGTCAGCTCGATGTCGACGAAGGCGAAGTCGTTTCCGCCGAGCCCGTCGCTGATGCGGTAGCTGAACCGGTCCGCGACCGTCTCGCCCATCTCGACATCGCCGAAGGCGTCGCCCGGGTCGTAGACGAAGCGCCCGTCGGTCTCGACGGTCACCTCGGCGCCCGAGGGCAGGGCGAAGGGCGCGCCGATCACGCCGCCCTCGCCGTTGATGCGCACCACCCGGATGCGGTCGAAATTCGGGTCGAAATCCCGCCCGAAGCCGTTGTCCGCCAGCAGGTCGCCCTCGACCGGCTCGCCGAGCACGCCGACGAAGACGTCGGGCTCGGCCACCGGCGGCAGGTTGACCGGCGGGACGATCGGGTCCTCGTTCGGCAGCGGCGCGGGGCCGGGCGCGGGCGTCGGCGGCAGCGGCGCCTCCGGCGGCTCGGCCGGCGGGGTGCCCTCGTCCGGCGCCTGGTTCTCGCCGCCCGGCTCGGGCGTGTTGTCGGTGACGGTGATCTCGACGGTGCCGAAGCTCTCCCGCCCGGTCTCGTCGAGCAGCCGGTAGGTGAACTCCTCGACGCCTTCGAAGCCGGTGTCCGGGGTGTAGAGGATCGTGCCGGCCGGGGTGACGACGGCCGTGCCGTTCGCGGGGGTCTCGACGCCGACGACGCGGAAGGCGTTGCCGGCCGGGTCGAAGTCGTTGTCCGCCACGTCGATCTCGAAGGGCCCGTCGCCGCTCACCTCGAGGATGTCGGCGACCGCGACCGGCCCCTCGTTGAAGTCGATGCCGACGATGATCGGGTCGTGGTCCGAGGCGCGGAACGGCCCGTCGGCCACGTTGGTGTTCTCGTTGGTGGTGAAGAGGCCCGGATCGCGGCCGAATTCGAGGTTGTAGTCGAAGATCAGCGGCTCGTCGGCGTTGATCGACCACTCGGTCGCGCCGGTGACCTGGGGGTTGAGCGAGGGGTTGGCGAGCGCGTAGTCGAGCGTGCCGCGCTGGCCGTCGAACACGAAGGACGAGCCGCCGGGCACGAAGCGCTCGGCGAGGTCGGTGTAGCCGGCCGCCTCGAAGATGCGGATCGGCTCCTCCTGCTGGTAGGCGTTGAGGTCGCCGATCACCAGGAAGTCGGGGTCGCCCGCGCCGGTGGGGTCGGTCTCGAGCCACTCGAGAAGCTCGCGCGAGGCGTCGGCCCGCACCGCGTTCCAGAAGCCCGCGCCGTCGTTCTGGTCGAAGTTCGGGTCGGCCAGAAGCGCGTCGACATCGGCCTGCGTGATGCCCGGCGTGCCGTCGTCGACCTCCTCCTGCGCCGCCTCGAAGAGATCCACGAGGCCGCTGTCGCCCTTCGACTTGAAGTGGTTGACCGCGACGGTGAGCGCCTGGCCGTCGTCGTTGTCGAGCGTCTCGAAGGTGGCCGCGACCGCCGGGCGGTTGCGCTGCAGGTTCTCGAGCTGGTCGCCGCCCGAAACGAAGGGGTTGAGCACGTCCGCGACCTCCTGGGTCGCCGCGCTCGAGGCTTCCTCGAAGACGAGGAAGGCCGAGTCGCCCACCTGCCGGACCGTGTCGGTCCGGTAGATGAGGCCGGTCGAGATCGCGTCGGTGCCGACGAACTCGACCGGGTTGCCGTTGTCGTCGAGCGGGCGCACCCAGTCGTAGATGGTCGCGCCGAGGAAGTCGTTCAGCGCCTCGACCAGGGCGGCGATCGGCAGGCCGCGGTCGCCCTGCGGGTTGCCGCGGAGATCGGGATCGCCGTTGCCGAAGATCGGACGGATGCCCGGATCGAGGAAATCGTTCTCGAGCTCGACGAGGCCGATCACGTCGGAGTCGATGCCGGCGAGCGCCTCGACGAGCTTCGAGAGCTGGCGCTCGTACTCGTCGAGCGGCCCGACGCCCTCGACCGCTTCCTGCGGATTGGTGTCGGCGCCGCGCGGGTCGAGGTCGCTCGGCCCGACCAGCTCCTCGTCCGGCACGTCGGGGTCGGTCGAGAACACGTCGAGCGTGGTGAAGAAGTTGAGGACGTTGAACGAGGCGACCTTGATCTCGCCGCCCACCTCCTCGGGCGCCTCGGGGCGCGGGTTCTCCTGGTTGAGCGTCGCCTCGGGCGTGTGGATGCGGTATTCGGGCTCCTCGCTGCCCGAGGCGCTGTCCTCGGAGAAGCTGAGCACGCCCGTCAGGTCGGTGTAGGTGTCGCCCATCCGGAACACGTCGCCCGCGTCGAGGATGCCGTCCTCGCCGAGATCGGGGACCCGGATGTCCTCGGGGTTCTGGATGCGCAGGCCGTCGTCGATGACGAGCGAGCGCGCGGCGATGTCCTTGAGGTGCTGGAGGAAGCCGTCCGGGTCGGGATCGCTGTTCTGGGTGAACTGCTCGAGGCGGCCGTCGGAGCTGAGGCGCATGGTGCCGAAGCGGCCGAGCTGGAAGAGCTCGGTCACCGAGAGCGGCTCGGGGATGGTCACCCGCATGCCCTCGTACTGCTCGAGATTGGCGAGGAAGTCGCCGTCGGCGTCCACCAGCGTCCCGATCGTCGGGAACGCGAGCTCGATCGGCGCCGGCAGCTCGCGGGCGGTGCCGTTGAACGCGACGTCGAGCGCGACGATGGCGGTCTCGCCGTCCCGCTCGGTCGCCACGCCCTCGACCGTGACGATGTCGCCGATCTCCACGTCGAAGGGCGTCAGCAGCGAGCCGTCGTAGACGAAGATGCCCTCGGAGGTCGCGAGGTCGCTGTCGTAGTCCTCCTCCTCCTCCTGCACGTAGAAGCCCTCGAGGCTCGGCGTGCCCTGGAAGTTGGCGGTGACGATGCCCTGCACGCGCACGAACTCGCCGGCGAGCGGGCCCTCGTCGGCGTCACCGGGCTGGCCGACCGGCGTGCCGTCGCGCAGCAGCGTGTAGCCCTGCACGTCGTGGATCTTCACGTCGCGGAACACGGGGTCGATGCCGCTCGCGTCGGCCACCGTCACCTTGTCGACCACGATCGGCTCGAAGCCGGCGTTCGAGTCGATCTCGATCTCGAGGGTGGCGAGCAGCCCGGTGCTCGGCAGGTCGAAGACGAAGGGCACCAGCGTCTCGGTGAGGCGCGCGGTGTCGCCGATGCCGTCGAAATTGGTGTCGAGGCGCAGGTCGCCGAGCTCGAGATCGCCCTCGTCCCCGCTCGGCGAGAACTGGCCGATCAGCGAGCGCGGGCCGTCGTCGACGGTCGCGAAGATGCGCACGCCGTTCGTGCCCTCGTAGTTGTCGAACAGCGGGTCCTGGCCAAGCGCGCCGAGGAGCACCGAGACCTGCGGGGTGGGGATCTCGGCGATCGGCAGGCCCGGGATCAGGATGGTGCCCTGCGCCGGGCCGCCCTCGCCGTCGAGATCCTGCCCGAAGATCGCGAAGTCGCCGTCGAAGCCGTACTGGAAGTCGTCGCGCCCGCCGCCGACGCCCGGCGCCGGGAAGCGGTCGAAATAATCGAAGAAGCCGTCGTCGAACGCGGTGATCAGCTCGTAGGTCGTGCCCGGCGGCTGCTCGAAGCTCTCCATCGACATCCCGCCGGGGAGGTCGTCGTTGACCACGAGGCTCGACGCCTCGTCGATCACGACGACCGTGTCATCCGAGGGATTGGAGATGGTGATGCCGACGAAGCCGCTCGGGTTGTTCACCTCGTCGGCTGCCACGTTGATGACGACGAGCGCCGCGTTCACATCCGCGGGGAACTCGATCATCCCGTCGTCGGTTCCGTCGGGGTCGATCACGCTCGCGATCCGCGTCGGGTCGTCCATCTCGTTGGTGCGGAAGAAGGGGGTGAACTCGACCGAGCCCGAGGCCGAAATGTCGCCGAAGCGCACAACCTCGAACACGAATTCGGTCGTGCCGCTGTCGCCCTCGGGCAGGGCGGACTGGGCCGCGATCACGACGATGCCGGTGCCATCGTTGAGGAGGGAGATCGAGTCTTCGGCGACCGTGTCGATCGGGTTGAACATGTCGAAGTCGCCGGTGCCGTCCGGGAAGCGTTCGGCCGCAGGGGTCGTGAACAGCGGCACGTCGCTGTCGGGCGGGAGCTGCACGCTGAAATACAGGGCATCGGTCTCGGAGTCGCCGTCGGTCAGCGTGATGCCGTCGAGGATGTCGAGCGGGCTGTCGAACATCCCGTCGTCGTCGGTGTCGAGGTCGTCGCCGACGCTTCCGGTGAAGTCGCGCACGATGAAGTAGCTGGCCGCCGTGGAGAGGAGATCGAAGTTGGCCACGGTGATGACGTTCTCGACCTGGTCGGACGCGTTCACCAGCGGGTTGCCGGGGTTGGCGACCGCGCCGATGCCGTCGGCGCTGGCGACGAGGCCGTCGAGCGGCACGGCATTAACGATCTCGCCCGGGTTGAACGGCCCGCTATCGCCGTCCGGCTCGTCGAACAGGTCGCTGGCCACCTCGACGAAGGTCAACCCGCTGAAATCGAAGCCGGGATCCGCGAAGAACTCCACGAAGTCCGCCTCACCGGAGACAAGATCAGTGTTCGCGTTGAAAAAATCGTTGCGGAACTCGTTGATGAACACGCCGGCCGCGGGAGCGCCATTGAGCGCGCCGGGCGTGTCGCCCGACAGGTCGTCGAAGGGCAGTTCGACGTAGCCGTCGGAGCCGTCGGGGCGTGCCGCGATGCCGCCGAAGGTGAAATTGTCGTCAGGGCCGACGATCACGTCGGAATAGTTGACGTCCGGCGAGCCGTCGCCGTCGATGAAGGTCACGGCGTCGATGACACGGGTCCACGGCTCTACGTCGAGGATGCCGTCGTTTTCCTCGTCGATGTCGTTTCCGGCGGCGAAGTTGTCGTCGTCAAAGCCTTCCACGAGGAAATAGGTGATCGGCGTGCCGAACAGGTTGATGTCCGACGGGATATTGAGGTCGCCGCTGTCGAAGCTGCCGGTGTCGAGCGTGTCGCGCGCGATGAGGAAGATGCCATCCGCGTCGAAGCTGCCCGCGCTCAGGTCGAAGGCGAAATCGATCTGCCCCGGTTCGAATTCGCCGCTGATGCCGACGATCCAGATGTCCGCGAGCGAGGTGGCCGGGTTGGGCGAGTAGACCTCGAAGAATTCGTCGTCATCGGCATCCTGCTGGTTGTGACGGATCTCGTTCAGCGCGAAGGGAGCGTAGCTTGCGAACGGGAATGGCGTCGTGGCCGTGCTGTTCTCGGTCTGGCCGTCGAGCGCGTTCGGGCCGCTGAAGCGCCATTCGGAGAGGGTGAAGCCGCCG
>CAZWDE010000053.1:0-13619 GCA_964632555.1 uncultured Limibaculum sp. | reverse complement strand
GGACGAGATGGGCAAGGTTCTGGTGATCGGCGCGGGCGGCGTGGGCTCGGTCGCGGTCCACAAGATGGCGATGAACCCCGAGATCTTCCCGGAGATCGTCCTCGCCTCGCGCACGCTCTCGAAATGCGAGGACATCGCGACGGCGGTGCGCTCGCGCACGGGCCGCGAGATCGAGACCCACGCGATCGATGCCGACGTGGTCGAGGAGACGGTCGCGCTGATCCAGAAGGTGAAGCCGCAGGTGCTGGTCAATCTCGCGCTGCCCTATCAGGATCTCGCGCTGATGGAGGCCTGTCTCGCGACCGGCGTCCACTACATCGACACGGCGAACTACGAGCCGCCCGACGTCGCGAAGTTCGAGTACTCGCACCAGTGGGCCTATCACGACAAGTTCCGCGAGGCCGGGCTGATGGCGGTGCTCGGCTCGGGCTTCGATCCGGGCGTGACCAGCGTCTTCGCGACGTGGTTGCGCAAGCACCATTTCGACCGGATCGACACGCTCGACATCCTCGACTGCAACGGCGGGGATCACGGGCATCCGTTCGCCACCAACTTCAACCCCGAGATCAACATCCGCGAGGTGACGGCGCCGGCCTTCCACTGGGAGAACGGCGGGTGGGTCGAGACGCCGGCGATGTCGAAGAAGGTGGCGTTCGACTTCCCCGCCGTCGGCGAAAAGAACATGTATCTCATGTACCACGAAGAGCTCGAGAGCCTGGCGAAGCACATGCCGGAGCTGAAGCGGGCGCGGTTCTGGATGACCTTCGGCGACGCCTACATCCAGCACGTGACGGTGCTGAAGAATGTCGGGATGACGTCGATCGAGCCGGTGGAGTTCCAGGGACAGAAGATCGTCCCGCTGCAGTTCCTGAAGGCGGTGCTGCCGAACCCGGGCGATCTCGGCGCCCGCACCAAGGGGAAGACCTGCATCGGCGACATCGCCACGGGCGAGAAGGACGGGCGGGAGAAGACCCTCTATCTCTACAACGTCTGCGACCACGAGGCGTGTTTCCGCGAGGTCGGCAGCCAGGCCGTGAGCTACACGACCGGCGTGCCCGCGATGATCGGCGCCGCGCTGATGCTCACGGGCCGGTGGACGGGGCGCGGCGTCTTCAACATCGAGGAGCTCGACCCCGATCCCTTCATGGAGATGCTGCCGGAGCAGGGCCTGCCCTGGGAGCTCGAGGAGCTGGACGGCCCGCTCGGGTTCTGAGGGCGCCTCTTCGAGGCCCTGCGGCCTCTCATCGGCGCGCGACGCGCGCTCCGCGCGCCGGCCGGCGTGGCACAGGCCGGGCCGAAGAGGGTCCGCAGGGACCCGATGAGGCCCCGGAGAAGGAGAGAGCGATGGACGCCGTGATGGCGACACAGGCCGGCGATCCGGGCGCCTTCGCAGGGTTCGATCTGTCGCGCGTGCCCTCGCCCGCCTTCGTCGTCGACGAGGCGAAGCTCGAGGCCAACTGCCGGGTGCTCGGGGAGATCGGCGGGCGCTCGGGCGCGACCGTGCTGCTGGCGCTGAAGGCGTTCTCGATGTGGTCGGTCGCGCCGCTCGTGATGCGCCATCTCGCCGGCACCTGCGCCTCGGGGCTCTGGGAGGCCCGCCTCGGGCGGCGGCATTTCGGCGGCATCGTCGAGACCTTCGCGGCCGGCTACAAGGCGGCCGAGATCGACGAGATCGCCGCGCTCTCCGACACCGTGGTGTTCAACTCCCCCGGCCAGGCCGCGCGCTTCGGCGCCGCCGCCCGCGCGGGCGGCGCCGATCTCGGGCTCCGCATCAACCCCGAGCATTCCGAGGGCGAGGTGGCGCGCTACGACCCGGCCGCGCCCGGCTCGCGGCTCGGCCTGCCCGTCTCCCAGCTCCGGCCCGAGCATCTCGAGGGCATCGCGGGGCTTCACATGCACACCCTCTGCGAGCAGGGCTTCCCCCCGCTCCGCCGCACCTGGGAGGCGGTGGCGCCCCGCCTCGCGCCGCATTTCGGCCGGCTCGACTGGATCAATCTCGGCGGCGGGCACCACGTCACGCGGGCGGACTACGAGCGCGACGCCCTCGTCGCGTTCCTGCGCGGCGTGGCGGAGGAGACCGGCGCCCGCGTCTTCCTCGAGCCCGGCGAGGCGGTCGCCCTCGACGCCGGCATCCTCGTCGGCGAGGTGCTCGACGTGATGGAGAACGACGGGCCCATCGCGATCCTCGACGTCTCGGCGACCTGCCACATGCCCGACGTGATCGAGGCGCCCTACCGCCCCGCGCTCCTCGGCGAGCCGGAGGAGGGCATCGAGGTGCGCCTCGGCGGCCCCTCCTGCCTCGCGGGCGACGTGATCGGCACCTACCGCTTCGCGCGGATGCCAGAGGCCGGCGACCGCCTCGCCTTCCTCGACCAGGCGCATTACTCGATGGTGAAGACGACCACCTTCAACGGCGTGCAGCTGCCGGCGATCGGCCTCTGGAACTCCGAGACCGACGCGCTCCGGGTCGTGCGCGCATTCGGCCAGGCGGATTTCGAGGGGCGGCTCTCGTGATCGGCGCGCCCGACTTTCTCGCCTCGGAGCTACGGCCCGAAGAGCGCGACGACCAGACCGCGCGGGTGCGGGTGATCCCCGTGCCGCTCGAGCGCACCGTGTCCTACGGCGCGGGCACCGGGCGCGGGCCGGCCGCGATCCTCGGGGCGAGCCAGGAGCTCGAGCGGCTCTGGCGCGGCGCCGAGCCCTGCCGGGCCGGGATCGTCACCGAACCCGCGGTGGACTGCGAGGGGCCGCTGCCGCTGGTGATGGAGCGCATCGCCATGCGCACGGCGAGCGCGGTGGCCGAGGGCCGGCTGCCGCTCACGCTCGGCGGCGAGCACGCGCTCACCTATGGTGCGGTCGTGGGCGTCGCCGCGGCGCTCGACGAGCCGGTGGGTATCGTGCAGATCGACGCCCATGCCGATCTCCGCGTCGCCTATCAGGGCGAGCCGCATTCGCACGCCTCGGTGATGCACCTCCTCGCCGACCGCGGACACCCGATCCTGCAGCTCGGCGTGCGCGCCCTGTCGCGCGAGGAGGAGGAGGCGCGCACGCTGCTCAGCATCGCGCATGTCGACGCCGAGCGGCTGGTCACGGGCGGGATCGCCGAGGTCGATCTGCCGGCGGGCTTCCCGCGGGCGGTCTACGTCACCTTCGACGTCGACGGGCTCGATCCGTCGATCATGCCGGCGACGGGCACGCCGGTGCCCGGCGGGCTCGGCTACTATCAGGCGCTGGCCCTCGTGCGCTCGGCGCTTTCGGGGCGGCGCTGCGTCGGGGTCGACGTGGTGGAGCTCGCCCCGCGCGACTGGGACGCGGCCTCCTCCTTCACCGCCGCGCAGATCGCCTATGCGCTGATGGCGATGGCGCTCGGCGAGGGCTGATCCGCGCGCCCCGCCGGCGGTCAGCCCTGCGCGGCCGCGGACCGTCCGCGCCACGGCTCGAACCAGCCGAGGCCGTCCTCGGTGCGCCCGGCGGGGTGATAGTCGCACCCGATCCAGCCGCGATAGCCGACGCGCTCCAGCACCTCGAGGCAGTGGTGGAGCGAGAGCTCGCCCCGGTCGGGCTCGGCGCCGTCCGGCACGCCGGCCACCTGCACATGCACGAGAAGGGGCGCCAGCGCCTCGATGCGGCGGGTCACGTCGCCCTCGGAGATCTGGCAGTGGTAGAGGTCGAGCGTGAGCCCGAGATTGGGCTTGCCGACCGCGTCGATCACCGCGCGCGCATCGGCGGTGCCGGTGAGGTGATAGCCCGGCAGATCGCGCGCGTTGATCGGCTCGATGGCGAAAATGTGCTCGGGCGCCATCTCGCAGGCGCGGCTCAGATTGGCGACGTAGATCGAGCGCGCCCAGGGTCCGCGCGAGATCCCCGCCGGCACGTGGATGCGCTCGGGCCGCAGCGCCTTGGCGTAGACGATCGCGCGCCGGATGCTCGCCTGAAAGTCGTGCACCCGGCCCGGCAGGGAGGCGAGGCCGCGCTCGCCCGCTGCGGTGTCGCCGGGCGGCGTGCCCATCAGGGCGACGCGGAGCCCGGTGCGGTCCAGCTCGGCGCGGATCGCCTCGGGCTCGTGATCGTAGGGTTCGGCGATCTCGACCGCCTCGAAGCCCGCCGCGGCGGCGGCCGCGAAGCGCTCGAGGAACGGACGCTCGGCGAACAGCCGGTCGAGGGTCGCCGCGAACCGCGTCATCCGCCGCCCCGCAGGTCCGAGGGCATGACGGTGCAGACTGAGCGCGCGCTCATTCCGTCTCCTCCTGCCGGCCCCCCGCCACCTGCCTAATTGCGGCCCGCGCCGGGGGTCAAGCCCGGGACGGCGGGCCCGGCCGTCAGCGTCGGCCGCCCGACCCGCCGAGGTCGAAGAGATCGTCGATGTCGAGGCGATCGTCCTCGTCGGGCAGCTCGGCGTCGAGCGCGTCGGAGGGCCGCTCCATCATGGCCGCCGCCTCGTCCGCGTCGGGCCCCGGATCGACCGGACGCTCGAGCCGCCCGCCGCCCTCGGCGAGATCGAGGAGCGGGTCGCCCCCGCGGCCGATGAGGCTCGGCTCCAGCCGGTCGAGCGCGGCCGAGGGCGCGTCGAAATCCGGCGGCAGCGAGCCCCGCCCCGCCTCGCCGGCCGGAGGGGCGAGCGGGTCCTCGGCGTCGGGCTGGTGCGGTGGCGGATCGCCGCTGTCGGCGACGGGAAGCGCGAGCGGATCGCCCGGCTCGCCCGCTTCGAAATCCTCGGGGATGACGGGGTTCTCCGGCCCCGGCATGGCGGCGCCCGCGGGCGCCGGCGCGGGCGGCGCGTCGAGCAGCCCGGCCGAGCTCAGGATCTCGTCGAGATCGAGCGGCTCGGGCTCCGCCTCGAACGCCACCGGATCCCCGGCGGGGGGCGGGAGCCAGTCCGGGCCCGGATCGGCGTGATCCTCGCGGGGATCGGCGAGCGCCTCGGGCGGGCCGCCGGCCGCGAAGATCGCCAGCAACCCGCCCGCGGCCAGCGACTGTGGCGTGGCGAAGGCGATCGGCTCGGGCGCGGCGACCCGCCAGAACCGCGCGGCGTCGCCGAGGCGCGGCGCGTGGTGCCCCGGCAGCCCGACGCGCTCCACGATCGAGGCGACGGCCTGCGCGTCGGCGGCGCGCCGCGCCTCCTCGACGGCCGCCGTCGCGTGCTTGAACCAGCGGTCGCGCGCCGAGGGCGTGGCGCCGACCACCGCCACGAGGAAGGGGAACCGGCGTCCCACCCGGTCGCGGCTGAGCGCGAACGCCCCGCAGACGGGCTCGCGGCCGAACACGCCCTTGCGCGCGAGAAAGCACCAGACGCCGCCGCCGCCGCCCTTCGCGAGCGCCTCGGGCAGCGCCATTTCCATCCACCGGTCCCAGCGCTTGGTGAACTCGATCGGCAGGCCGCGGCCGATGAAGTCGCCCGCCCCGGGCACCTTGCCCCAGAAGCCGAGCGCCGCCTGTCCGTGGCCCGGTCGCATCCCGCGCCCCGGCCGGGCTCAGCCGCCCCGGGCGGCGCGGGCCGCGCGGACCGGCACGCCCGCCGCCTCCGGCAGACCGGCGACGCGCGTCTCGCGCGCGGCGTCGCCGATCACCGCGAAGGCGGCCCAGTAGAACGGGTGCGAGGTGAACGGGTCGGCGGTCAGCCGCTGGCGCGCGTCGCGGATCGCGCGGGAGGGGCTCTCGCCCTCCGCGAGGCCCGCGTAGAGCCGCTCCATCAGCGCGACCGTCTCGGCATCGGGCACGAGCCAGTGCGAGGCCACGACGTTGCGCGCGCCCGCATAGAAGAAGGCGCGCACGAGGCCCGAGAGCGCCTCGCCGCCCGAGCCGCGGAAGCCGGTGCCGAGAGCCGATCCCGCGCCGGTGCCGCCGGTGTCGCAGGCCGACAGCACCACGAGATCGGCGTCGATCGAGAGCTCGACGATCTCGCCCGCCTCGAGCAGGCCGTCGCCCTCCGGGCCGAGCGAGGTGGCGAGCGAGGGCTCGGGCAGGCAGTCGGCCGAGATCGGCAAGAGGCCGTGCGTCGCGAAATGCAGCACCCGGGCGTCCGAGAGATCGGTCTCGAGGAGCGTCGCGTCGGTGAAGGTCTCGCCGGTCACGACGCCGCTCGGGCCGACGCCCGCGATGTTGCCGAGCGCCGTCACCTCGGCCTGCGTGCCGGGCAGGGGCTGGAGCGCGCCGAGCTGCGCGAAGACGTCGTCGCAGACCGCCGGCGCGTTCCGCCGCTCGCGCACCAGCGTCGCCCGCTCCGGGCCGTAGGGCACGAAGTTGCCGAAGCCGCGGAAGGGCTCGGGCGCGTCGGAGGGCGCCACGTTGCGCAGATGGTGGAAGGAGGCGACCGAGAGCGAGACCGAGACCGCCGCCTCGGTGCCGAACCACGGCACGCGCGTGTAGTCGAGCGAGCGCGGCGTGTAGCCGACCGGATCGGCCGAGACCATGAGCGCGGGCGGCACGCTGAGGAGCGGGCCGTCGGGCGCGTAGATGATCGTGTCGGCCGCCTTCACCGCGTCCTCGACGGGGCCGAACACCCGGACATAGAGCTCGCGCGCCCCGTCGACGTCGAAATAGGGATTGTAGACGCTGTCGCGGATCCGGGTCACCAGCGCCTCGGCGGAGGCGAGGTCGAGATCGAGGAGCTGGATGTCGAGCCGGTCGCGGCCGACCGCGAGGACGACGCCGCCCTGGCTGCCGAGCTTGGTCTGGACGAACACCTCGCCCGGCCGCAGCCGTTCGCGGAACTCGGCGAGCGGGACCGAGCGGTCGACGATCTGGGTGTAGTTCGGCGCGCTCTCGGCGACGGCCTCGCGCGCGGCGGCGAGCGCGGCCTCGGCCTCGGCGAGGCGCAGGCGCGTGAGGCGGATCGCGTTGGCGTCGCGCTGCGCGGCGCCGGTCAGCTGGTCGAGCCGCGCCGCCTCGCGGTTGACCGCCCGCTCGGCGTCCTGCAGCGCCCGGATCGCCTCGGCCGCGGCCGAGCTGCCGGCCGAGAGGCGGGCGGCGAGACGCGCGAGCGTGTCGCCGGTCACCGGGTTGCGGAGCTGCTGGAGCGCGAGGAAGATCGCCTCGTCGCGCGCGGGGCTCGCGGGCTCGGCGGCGAGCAGCTCGAAATAGGGCTGGAGAACGTCGAGCGACACGCCGCGCCCGCCCCGCGCGAGGATCTCGAGCGCGCGCTCGAAGGCGGTGCGGGCGCCGTCGACATCGCCCATCTCGAGGAGGATGCGCCCCTGCTGGAGGCGCAGCAGCGCCTCCGGCCGCTCGCCGGCGGCGAAGCGGCGCGCGATGCTGACGGCCTCGGCGCTCTCGTCGATCGAGAGGTCGAGCTCGCCGGCGAGGAAGGCCCGCTCGGCGCCGAGGCGCGCGAGCTCGGCCCGGAGCCAGAGCGAGGTGGTGTCGGGCACGCCGTCGAAATAGCCGCGCGCCGCCGCGAGCCGCGAGGGCACGTCGACCTCGGCGCCGCCGAGCCCCGCCGCCGCGGCGACGTACTCGCTCTGCGCCAGCAGCACGCGAAGCTGCTCCTCGGGCGACAGCTGGCCGCCGCTGACCGCGCCCGAGAGCTCGCCCGAGCCGCGCCCGGCGAGGAGCCGCGCGGTTTCGGGCGGGATCTCGACCCCGTCGGGCGTCGTCACGAAGACGGCCTCGGCGACGGCGAGCTGCGGACCGCCCTCGCCGGCCGCGCCGGCCTCGAGCGCCGGGCGGCCGGTCGCCAGCGCGCGCTCGGCCTCGGCGAGCGCCTCGGCGGGCCGGCCCTGGTTCAGCTTGTGCTGGGCGTAGAAGACGCGGGCGCGGACGCGGCTGACGAGCCCGCCGCTGCGGTCGATCTCGGCCAGCGCCGGCCGGAAGATCGCCTCCGCCGGCTCGTGCTCGCCCAGATTGCTCTTGTTGAGCGCGAGGTAGAGTTCCTGCTCGGCCTGCGCGATGCCGCCGGCGGCGAAGGTCTCGCCCGAGCGCAGGGCGGACTCCCGGTAGCGGCTTTCGGCTGCCTGGAAGTCCATCAGCACGTTGGCGGTGAAGGCCTCGCGCTGCAGGCCGAGGATGCTGCCGGGCTCGCCGCCCCCGGTGGCCGCGGCCGTCTCTCCCGCCTCCGGCGCGGCCGCGCGCGGGTCGAACGGGCCGGTGGCGAACTCGCCGCAGCCCCCGAGCGCGGCGAGGACGGCGAGGGCGCCGACCGGGCGGCGGGCGGCGGCCGGATCGGGGAAGCGGCGCATGGCGGTCACCTTTCGCATGGGCGGCGGAGCCTCAGAAGAAGGTCGTGACGCGGAAGAGGCCCGACGGGTTGTCGTCGGCCACGATGTCGGAGGCTTGCACGGGCACGGCGACGAACACCTCGGCGCTCACCTGCTCGAAAAGCTGCCAGCGCGCGCCGAGGCCCCAGGAGGTGAGGCCCGCGCTGCTGTCGATGCCCTCGGAGAACACGCGGCCGGTGTCGACGAAGCTGAACACCTCGGTGCCCGACACGTTGGGGATCTCGGGAATGTCGAAGGCGTAGGACAGCGTCACGCTCGCGGCGACGCCGTGGTCGCCGGTGACCGACCCGGGATCGAAGCCGCGGCCGATCGTGTAGTTGCCGAGCGAGAAGCGCTCGAAGGTCGGCAGGCTGCCGCTCGAGACCTGTGCCGCCACCTGGCTCTGCAGCGAGAAGCCGGCCGGCAGGGCGCGGCCGTAGAACAGGTCGAAGCCGGCGGCGACGAATTGCGGGTTGGTGTCGCCGATGCCCGTCAGGTTGTCGTCGCCCCGCTCGTTGGCGCCGAGCGCGTCGAGGCCGTGGCGCACCTCGACGCCGGCGTCGAGCGTGCCCCCGACGACGTCGGATTCCACGAGGCCGGCCTCGAAGAACAGCACCCGGAGGTCCTCGTCGACCGCGATCGCCTCGATCAGCGCGTTGCTCTCCTGGTGCACGTATTCGAGGCCGCCGCCGACGCTCACGGTGCGGGCGCGGCTGCGGATCAGCTGGTATTCGAGCCCGGCGCGGATGATCTCGGAGCGGTAGTCGATGTCGAGCGGCTCGAGCTCGCCGCCCGTCTCGGAGACCGAGTTGGAGGCCGAGACGCGCAGGCGGAGGCCGTCGAGCACCAGCGGCACGTCGTAGGTCAGCTGGCCGAGCAGCTCCTCGCCCGGATCGAGCGCGGCGAGGCCGACCGCCTGCAGCCGGTCGCCGGAGAAGGCGAGGCTGTTCACGCTGCCCCCGAGCGTGGCCACGAACGGCCCGGCGAACTCGGAGGCGAAGTTGGAGAAGCTGACGAAGCCCTCGACCGGCGTCAGCGCGCCCTCGACGAGCAGCACCAGCTCGCCCGGCGCCTCGCCCTCGCGCGGGCGGAGCGCGGCGAGGAGGCTGACGCCCGGCAGGTCGCGCGCGAGCAGCAGCTGGCGCTCGGTGTCGGCGGACCGGAGCGGCTTGCGGTCGACCAGCTCGGCCAGGATGCGGCGCACCTCGGGCTCGGCGCGGCCGAGCTCGCCGCGGATCACCACGTCGCGGATCGCGGCCTCGATGATCTCGACGCGCACCCGGCCCTCGGCGATGCGCTGGGCCGGGATCACCGCGCGCACGGCGAGGAAGCCGTCCTCGCGGTAGAGCGCCTCGATTCGGTCGGTGATCGAGCGCAGGCCCGCGAAGTCCACCGGCTCGCCGATGCGGTCGGCCACCAGCGCCTCGAGCGTCGCGGCGTCGTAGACCGAGGAACCGCGGATATCGAGGCCCTCGAGCACGAAGGTCGGCCCGCCCGGCGGCGGCGCCTCGGGCGCGGGCGGCGGCGTGACGGCCAGCCCCTCCTGCACCTCCGGGCGCGGCTGCTCGGGCACCTGCGGCTCGAGGATTTCGCGGGGAAACGGTTGCGGCGTCTGCGCGATCGCGGCGGCCGGAACGGCGGCCAGGGCGCTCGCGAGCCACGCCACGCAAAGCCTCCGCGCCATGCCGTCCCCCTCACGCCAATCGCGCGACCCGCCCGGTCGGTCGCGCCTGCAATACCATATTCTCGGCGAAAGCGGGGCGAAGGGTAGACTTTTTTTCACCTTCAGGGCAACAACACGGCGCCGCGATTCACAGACACGAATTGGTCGCCTGTGCTATAGCCTTGGCCCAGACCGACTCTCTCACGCACTGACCAACGTGGAGGCTTTCATGCGTATCGGAATTCTCATCACGGCCGCGAGCCTCGCGCTCATCGCCCATGGCGGGCCGGCGTTCTCCCAGGCCAGCGAGGAGGACCTGCTCAAGCGGTTCCAGACCCACCAGTCGACCCATCGCGGCCTCTCGCTCGCGCCGGTGACCTCGGCCGGCGCCACGGCCGCCGGCAGCGCCAAGGCGACGCAGAGCGCGGCCTCGGCCCAGCCCGCCCCCGCCAAGGCGGCCTCGAAGCCGGCGGCCACCACGGTCGCGCCGGCGTCGCCCGCGCCCGCGCCGGCGGCCACCGCGGTCGCGCCCGCGGAGAGCGTCGAGTACGTGCGGATGCCCGAGGACAGCCAGATCAACATCCGGATCGAGTTCGACCTCAACAGCGCCTCGCTGCGCCCGAGCGAGTTCGAGAAGCTCCAGACCCTCTGCAGCGCGATCAAGCGCTCGGACGTGCGGCTGTTCCACATCTTCGGCCACACCGACGCCAGCGGCTCCGACGCCTACAACCTCAACCTGTCGCGCCTGCGCGCCGAGGAGGTCCGCCGCCGGATGGTCAACGACTGCCAGATCGAGGCGTCGCGCCTGCGCGCGATCGGCGTCGGCGAGCAGTACCTGCTGACGCCCGACGCGCCGAACGCCGCCGAGAACCGCCGCGTCGAGTTCCAGGCCGTGAGCTGACGGCGCGCGCCACCCTGACAGACCCGGCGGGGCGCGCGCCCCCCCCAAACCCCCGCACCACCCCCACAACCAAGCCCCGCAACCCGCCGCCCCCCCCCGGCGCGGCGGCGGGGCGCGCGCCCGGCGGGGCCTGACACGCTGCGCTTGTGTCGGCCGGCGGTTTCGGGCGTTATACGGCTGTCGGCGGCGCGGGCGGCGGCTCGCCCGGCGTCACGGGGGCGCCCGGCTCCCGCGCATGGCCGGAAGAGGGTGATCATGGCTTCACCGAACGCGCAGGACGTCTTCGAGACCGGCGAGCTCGTCAACAACACCTATCGGATCGAGCGCGTTCTGGGCCGCGGCGGCATGGGCGAGGTCTATCTCGCGAGCCACGACGTCACCAACGAGCGCTTCGCCATCAAGGTGATGCGCTCGGAGCTGACCGACAACGAGCTCGGCGTCGAGCTGATGAAGCGCGAGCAGGCGGTCCGCGCCGTCTACCACGAGGCCGTGATCAAGTATTTCGAGCTCGGGCGGACGGCGAACCGCGACATCTACCTCGTGATGGACTTCGTCGAGGGGCAGCCGCTCGACAAGCTGTTCAAGCGCCGCCCGCTGCCGCCCGAGCAGGTGCTGACGATGGGGCGCGCCGTGGCGGCGGGGCTCGCCGCCTGCCACGCGCGCAACGTGATCCACCGGGATCTCTCGCCCGACAACATTCTCCTCCGCGGCGACCGCATCGACCAGCCGGTGATCATCGATTTCGGCATCGCCAAGAGCACCGCGGCCAACGCCCAGACGGTGATCGGCGACCAGTTCGCCGGCAAGTACACCTACGCCCCGCCGGAGCAGTTCCGCGGCCAGGTGGACGCGCGCTCGGACCTCTACGCGCTCGGCATGACGATGCTGGCGGCGTTCCGCGGCCGGGCGCCGGATTTCGGCTCCAACGACTTCCAGGTCTTCGAGAACAAGGCGCGGCCGCTCGACCTCGCCGACGTGCCGGAGCCGCTGCGCTCGGTGCTCGCCGAGCTGACCGACCCCGATCCCGACCGGCGGCCCGAGAGCGCGGACGCGCTCGTCGAGCGCATCGACGCGGCCATGGCGATGCTGGCCGACGACGAGCGCACCATGATCGCGCCCGCGATCGGCGACGACCGCACGGTGGTCGGGTTCGCCCCGTCGCGCGGCGTCCCCGCGCCCGCGGCGCCGGGGCTCGACGACGACGGGCCGCTGGAGCTCTCGCCCGCGACGCGCATCGCCCCGGCGGTGCGCACCCGCGCGCCCGCGCCGGCCGAGGAGCGCACCGAGTATCGCCCGGGGCCCGGACCGCGCGGCGGGCGGAACGATCGCGAGGAAGCCGACGACCGGGGCGACCGCGGCGGGCGCGGCCGCGGGGGCGAGGCGCCCCGGCGCCGGCGTGGCGGCCTCGTGGCGGCGCTCGTGCTCCTGCTGCTCGTGGGGGGCGGGGTCGTCGCCTGGCAGCTCCGGCTGATCCCGGGCGTCGGCGGGCCCGAGCTGGTCGATCCCTACCGGTTCCGCGCGAGCCTCGGCGAGGACGGCGCGCTCGCGCTGTCGGGCTACGTGCCGAGCGACGCGGCGCGCGAGCGGATCGACGGCTATCTCGCGACGGCCTACCGCGCGGGGGGCGCGGCGCGGGGCCTGTCGCTCGGCGACGGGGCGCCGAGCCCCGACTTCGCGAACGACCTGATCCGCCTCTTCCGCGCGCTCGAGCCCCTGAACGGCTGGACCGTCACGCTCGAGGCCAACCGCGTGCGCGTCGAGGGACTGGCGCCCGACGCCGAGACGGCGCGGCGGGTCGAGGCCGCGCTCGCCGGCCTCGACGGGGCGGGCGGGCTCTCGATCTTCGCGGACATCTCGATCGGCCCGCGGATCCTCACCGCCGAGGCGCTCGCGCCCGTGCTCGCCGACGGCGGCTGCGGGCCGCTCAACCTGACGCCGCCGCCGCCCGGCGGCTTCCCGCTCGGCGCGTCGGTGACGATCGCCGGCCATGTCGCGGACGGCGCCGCGGGCCTCGCGCTCCGCGAGCGGCTGCAGGACGCGATCGGCTCGCGCACGCTCGACCTGCGGATCGAGGTGCTCAACCGCCCGGTCTGCGCCGTGCGGCAGCTGCTGCCGCCCGAGGCGCAGTCGGACCTGCGCATCTGGTTCGGCTTCGGCGGCGAGGGCGCCGAGCGGCCGAACCCGTCCGGCGCCTATGCGGTGGGCGAGAACCCGCTGATCGACATCCGCCTGCCGCTCGACGCGTCCTGGGGCCACCTCCACGTGGCGGCCGTCGACGTGACCGGCGCGGTCTTCCACCTGCTCCCCAACACCTACCGGCCGACGACCCGGCTCGACACGCTCGGCGAGGTGCGGGGCGACGAGCGCCATGTCCGGGTGGCCCACACGGTGGCCGCGCGCGCCAACGACGCCACGCTGCCCGCCTTCGTGATCGACGAGACCTTCGGCAAGACGCTCGTCGTCGCCTTCCACACCCGCGAGCCGCTCTTCGACACGCTGCGCCCGATCGCGGAGTCCTCCGAAAGCTTCGCGGCGGCGCTCGAGCAGCGCATCGAGCGACGGCCGCTCACCGAGGCCGAGATCGCGACACGAATGATCGACACGCGGGTGGACTGACCCGTCCGGCCCGGCAGCGGCGGATTGCGCTGCGCCGCGTGCGTGGTTAGACCCGCGCCGCGACCGCGCGCCCGGACTGCCGAGGCGCGGGAGGGTCGGCGCAAAGGCGGGGGGCGAGCCAGCGGTGAGGGGAACGGTCGGGTTCCTGATCGGACGGACGCTCGGCGCCGCGGCGGCGCTTGCGGCAGCGGCGGGGGCCGCGGTCGCGCTCGGCGCGCTCGCCGGGCCCGGCCCCGCGGCCCTCGCG
>CAZWDE010000052.1:0-13662 GCA_964632555.1 uncultured Limibaculum sp. | reverse complement strand
GCTGGCGCAGATCGAGCTCTGGACCAAGGGGGACGACTACCCCAACGCCGTGCACGTGCTGCCGAAGCATCTCGACGAGAAGGTCGCGCGTCTCCTCCTCGAGAAGCTCGGGCTCAGGCTCACCGAGATGTCCGACGACCAGGCCGCCTATCTCGGCATCGGCAAGGCCGGCCCCTACAAGCCCGACCACTACCGCTACTGAGCCGACCCCGCGGGCGCGAGGCCGTGCCCGCGGCTCCGACCCCTCCCTCGCCCCCCTCCACAGTCTCCGCCGCCCGGTGACCCGGCCCCCCCGGGGGACCGGTCCGGGCGTCGCGGTCGCGACCGGCCTCCCAGACCGTGGGAGCCGTCCCGGTTCCCGTGCACGCGCCCACCAGACGGGACTGGGGCTCGCCGCCGGTTCCGGCATGACGGTGAGGCACCGCGCGACCGGAGCGCGGCGCCCCCCCGGATCGACCGCCGCCCCGGCGGGCCCGGTCCGGCTTCATTGAAGCGCGTTGGCGAGCAAGGAGACTTGAGATGGCTTGGTGGAACCCGATCGATGCGGCGAAGAAGGCGGCCGCGGCGGCGAAGCGCGCGGCCGAGGCCGCGGCCCGCAAGGCGGCCGAGGAGGCGCGGCGCGCGGCCGAAGCCGCGAAACGGGCGGCCGAGGAAGCGGCGCGCAAGGCCGCCGAGGAAGCGGAGCGGATCGCCCGCGAAATCGAGGAGGCCGCGAAGAAGGCGGCCGAGGAGACGCTCAACGCGGCGAAGAAGGCCGTGGAGGACGCGGTCGAGGGCGCGACCGCGGTCTACGACGTGGTCGACGGCGCGGTGGTGAACCCCCGCTACATCGGCACCGAGGGCGACGATTTCATCGTCGGCGCCGGGATCGCCAGCGTGACCGTCGAGGGCCGCGGCGGCAACGACACGATCAGCGGCGGCGCGGCGCAGTCGAAGCTCTACGGCGGCGACGGCCACGACGTGCTGAACGGCGTCGGCGGCGGCAACCTGCTCGACGGCGGGAACGGCAACGACCGGATCAACGGCGCGGGCGGCGCCAACGTCGTGCGGGCCGGCGCCGGCCACGACCACGTCGAGGTGACCGGCCTCGCCAACACGGTCGACGGCGGCGCGGGCAACGACCGGATCACCGTCACCGCGGCGCAGAACACCGTCTCGGGCGGCGCGGGCGACGACACCATCGAGGCGACGGCGGCGGACAACCGCATCGACGCGGGCGACGGCAACGATCACGTGATCGCCACCGCGGCCGGCAACCGGATCGAGGCGGGGGCGGGCGACGACGTGATCGAGGCGCTGGCCGCCGGCAACGACATCGAGGGCGGCGACGGCGCCGACCGGATCGAGGCGACCGGCGGCAGCAACCGGATCGACGCCGGCGCGGGCGACGACGTCGTGACGGCGGCCGGCCTCGCCAACACGGTGGAGCTCGGTCTCGGCAACGACCATCTGACCGCGGCGGGGGCCTCGAACGTCGTGCGCGCTCAGGGCGGCGACAACCGGATCGAGCTCGCGGGCGCCTCCAACCACGTCCTCGCGGGGCACGGCGACAACACCCTCCGCGCGGCCGCCGCGTCGAACATCCTGCAGGCGGGCGACGGCGACAACCGCGTCGAGGTGGGCGCGGCCTCCAACGTCGTGCTGCTCGGCGACGGCGCCAACGCCGTGACCGCGCTCGGCGGCTCCAACTGGGTCCACGCCGGCCACGGGACCAACGCGGTCGAGGCGCTCGGCGGCCTCAACACGGTGATCCTCGGCGACGGCGCCAACACGGTGCACGTCGCGGGCGGCGGCAACATCGTGAACGCGGGCGACGGCGGCTCGGCGGTCGTGGCGCTCGGCAAGGCCAACCTCGTCGCGACCGGCGCGGGCGGCGACCGGATCGAGGCCGTCGGCAATCTCAACGTCGTCTGGGCCGGCGAGGGCGACAACGAGGTCGCGGCGCTCGGCGTCGGCAACCTCGTCGTGGCCGGCGCGGGCGACGACGACGTCGCGCTCGGCGGCTTCACCGGCAACCTCGCCCTGCTCGGCGACGGCGAGAACCGGATGCAGGCGCTCGGCGGCACCAACATCGCGGTCGGCGGGGCCGGCGGCGACACCGTGGTCCTCGGCGGCGGGGCCAACATCGCCCTGCTGAACGGCGGCGACAACGCGATGATCGGGATGGGCCAGGGCAACCTCGCCGTCGCGGGCGACGGCGACGACCAGACCTATCTCTTCGGCAACCTCAACGCCGCGGTCCTCGGCGGGGGCGACAACGTCGCGCTCTCGGTCGGGCAGGGCAACCTCGTGCAGGGCGCGGGCGGCGCCGACACCACGGTGGCGATCGGGCAGACCAACATCCTCCTCGCGGGCGACGGCGACAACCAGACCGCCCTCGGCGGCCAGACCAACATCGCCTGGGCCGGCGACGGGGCCGACGTGATGGCGATCGCGGGCAACACCAACCTCTTCAGCGCCGGCAACGGCCAGA
The DNA here is from genome assembly GCA_964632555.1 of uncultured Limibaculum sp. GTDB lineage: Bacteria > Pseudomonadota > Alphaproteobacteria > Rhodobacterales > Rhodobacteraceae > Thermohalobaculum. Next base: position 11,189 of record CAZWDE010000052.1, on the reverse strand, counting down.
ACCTGGCGCTCGCCGTCGGCAACACCAATGTCGGCCTCGCCGGGAGCGACGCCGACATGCTCGTGGCGGTCGGCAACACCAACATCCTCTCGACGGCGGACGGCGCCGACCTCGCGGCGGCGCTCGGCAAGACCAACCTGATCCACAGCGGCGGCGACGCGGACACCGTCCTCGTCGGGGGCGTCACCAACGCGGTGCTCGCCGGCTGGGGCGACGACACGGTGGTCGCGGCGGGCAAGACCAACGTCGTCCTCGGCGAGGGCGGCGCCGACATGGTGGTGACGGTCGGCAAGACCAACGCGGCCTTCCTCGGCTCCGGCGACGACATCGCCGTGGTGGCCGGCCAGAACAACGGCGTCGTCGGCGGCGGCGGGGCGGATCTCGTGCTCGTCGGCGGCACCCGCAACCTCGTCTCGACCGACAACGGCGTGGCGGTGACCGACGACCTCATCCCCTACAGCAACAGCGACAAGGTGCTCGACAAGCTCGTCGCGGACGAGAAGGCCAAGCACAAGGCGGAGAACGACCGACGCCGCGCCGAGGCGGAGGCGAAGGGCGAGAAATTCAAGGAGAAGACCGGCGCCGCGACCGACTTCCAGTCCTTCGCCAAGGACGGGAAGAGCGTGCCGGTGGTGTTGGACGCCCGGGGCGGGTTCCAGGTGGCGCTGCGCCTCGACGCCGAGCTGACGATCCCCGAGCTTGACGTCTCCGACGCGGAGATGCCCGACTGGGGGCTCGACCTGCCGGACCTCCCGGGCCTTGGCTTCGCGCTGCCCGACGTGCCGGAGCTCGCGCTTCCGGACGCGGACTACGCCTATGGCACGCTGCCCGGCGCCCGTCTGCCGGCCCTGTCGCTCCCCGAGATGGCGCTGCCCGAGCTCCAGCTGCCCGAGATCGTGCTGCCCTCGCTGGCGATGCCCGATCTCGACCGGTTCGCGCTCGACGCCGAGGTCTCGGTCAACACCTACGCCTCGCTCGACATCACCGCCCTGCCGCTGCAGATCGCGGCCGCCGAGCTGGGCCTCGCCGACGCCCTCGCGGGCATCGTGAACGTCGACGGCAAGCTGCTGACCGGAGACCTCGCCTTCAAGCCGAGCTTCGACTTCACGGTCTCGCCGGACGCCCTCGACACGGAGGCGGAGGCGGGCCTCGTCGCCGGCATCGGCAGCCACGAGTTCCGGGAGCAGGCGGGCGTGCTGTCGGACGGCCCGTTCGTCCGCGCGGCCGAGCCCGAGGACGCGCCGAGCCCGACCGTCGAGGTGAGCCTTCCCTCGCTCACCATCCCGGGCCTCGCGCTGCCGGGCATCGACCTCGACGACGTCGCGCTCGGCGGGTTCGCGCTCGGCGACATGGAGCTCGGCGGCATGGAGATGTTCGGCATGGCGGTGCCGAGCCTCGAGATCCCGGCCTTCGAGGTGCCCGAGGTGCGGGTGCCGGCCGGCGAGATCGGCTTCGACGGCTACACGACCGACGAGCTCACCCTGCAGCTCCCGACGATCGAGCTGCCGGCGATCGCCGCCTTCGGCTTCGACCTCACGGGCATCCTCGCCGGCCTCGGCGGCGAGATCGGAACGCTCGAGGGCGAGGGCGATCTGGCCGTCGTCCTCGGCAAGCAGAACCACGTGACCACCAGCGCGGGCGCGGACGCCGTGCTGCTCGCCGCCTCGGGCAACTTCGCCCATCTCGGCGAGGGCGACGACAGCGCCATCGCGCTCTCCGGCGAGAACATCCTGCGCGGCGGCGAGGGCACCGACCTTCTCACCGCGATCGGGCGCCAGAACACGGCCTGGGGCGGCACGGGGTCCGACACCGTGATCGGCATCTGGGGCGAGAACAACCTGCACGGCGAGGACGGCGACGACCTCCTGATGGCGGTCGGTCTCGAGAACACCGTCGACGGCGACGCCGGCGACGACACCATGATCGCGGTCGGCAACAAGAACTATCTCGGCATGAAGGCCGAGTACGGCGCCGGCCTCGGCCACGACACGATGATGATGCTCGGCAAGGAGAACCGGGCGATGGGCGGCGCCGGCGACGACGACATCGCCCAGATGGGGGCCAACAACTGGGCCGATGGCGGCTTCGACAGCGACGTGATCCTCTCGGTCGGCGTCAAGAACAAGGCGTTCGGCGACGGCGGCTACGGCGTGCACCTGCTGCCCGAGGACAGCGTCGAGATGGCCGGCGACGTGATCGCCAGCCTCGGCGGCTACAACAAGGCCGTCGGCAACGGCGGCGACGACGCTGTCTTCGCGGCCGGCATCGCCAACAACACGCGCGGCGACGCCGGGAACGACCTCGTGGCGACCCTCGGCGTCGGCTCCTTTGCCGCGGGCGGCGAGGGCCACGACCTGCTGGTCGGCTACGGTGTCCTCAACGTCCTCGACGGCGGCGCGGGCGACGACACCGTGTTCGCGATCGGCGAGGGCTCCGCGATCGCGGCCGGCGCGGGCCGCGACGTGGTGCTTTCCTTCGGCGCGGCGGGGACGGCCGACGGCGCGGAGGGCGACGACGTTCTGATGAGCTTCGGCGCCGCGGCGATCGGGCTCTTCGACGGTCTCGGCGAGGCCGGCGAGATCCCGGGCGCGCTCCTCGAGATGGTGCGCGAGGGGTTCGAGGCGTTCGCCGACACCGTCGGTGACCCGCTCGACGCGGTGATCGCCAGCCTGACCGGGGAGGAGAGCGCGGTCTTCGACGTGCCCGATCTCGCCGGGCTCCTCTCGGAGGACCGCGGGCCGGTCGACCTGCCGGAGATCCTGACCGGCGGGGCGGGCGACGATCTCCTCCTCGGCGGCTTCGGGGCCGAGGTGCTCGACGGCGGCGCGGGCGACGACACCTACGTGGTCGCGGCCCGTGGCGGGTTCGACCGGCTGGTCGAGACCGCCGGCGAGGGCGCGGACACCCTCGTCCTCGAGACCGGGCCGGGCATCGCGGCCGATCTCGGGCTCGCGACGGTCGCCCACATGGCGGCGGCGCCGGGTCCGCTCGGCACGGGCGCGGAGCGGATCGAGATGGTGGTCGACGGCCGCTCGGTCGGCGGCGTCGATCTCGTGGGCTGGGACGACAGCGACACCATCGTGCTCCGCGACGCCTCGGGCGACGAGGCGTTCACGCTGGCCGAGATCCGCGCCGGCGCCGCCGCGGGTTCCTACGACGCGTACGACGCCGCGGCGGCGGCCGCCGAGGCCCGGGCGCTCACCGACGCGTGGCTCGCCGAGGCCGAGGCAGCGGCGCTGGCCGGCCCGCTCGGCGGGGCGATCGGGCCGGAGGAGGATCTCCGCGCGGTCAACCCGGCCGCGATGGCCGAGCTCGACCGCTTCCGCACCGCGCTCGACACCGGGGTGGAGGAGGCCTACGCCTTCGGCTGAGCGACCGCCACCGATGACGGAGGGCCCGGCGCGCGCGCCGGGCCCTCTCGCGTGGCGGTTCCCCGGCGTTCCGGCCCCCAAGGCCGGCGGGCGCCGCGGTCGGGCGGCTCAGTCGGCCGCGGCGCGGGCGGCCTCGAGCCAGCCGTCGAAGGTCGCGCGGTTCGCCTCGATCCACTCGGCGACGTGGCGGTCGATGTCGTCGAGACTGTCCTCGCCGTCGCGCATCGCCTTGTTCTGGGCGGACACGTCGTTGATGTCGAGCTCGGCGACCTCGAAGAGCCGGGCCGCCGCCGGGTTCTCCGCCAGGAAGTCGTTGGTCGCCACCACCCGCAGCTCGTTGACCGCGAAGCCGAGATTCTTCCCCTCGAACTCGGTGTCGGCCTCGCGCCCGTCCGGCAGCGACGAATAGGGCACCTCGAGCCACTGCACGTTGTCGCCCGGCACCAGCACGCCCGACACCCAGTAGGGCGTCCAGGTGTAGTAGAGGATCGGCTCGCCGGCCTCGTGCCGCGCGATCGTGTCGGCGATCACCGCGTTGTAGGCGCCCTGGTTGTGGGTGACGGTGTCGCGCAGGCCGTACTCGGTCAGGTGGTGCTCGATGACGCGCTCGCAGCCCCAGCCGGGCACGCAGCCGGCAAGATCGGCGGTGCCGTCGCCGTCGGCGTCGAAGCGCGCGGCGATGTCGTCCTCGGTGAGCTGGCCGAGATTGGTCACGCCCGCCTCGTGCGAGGCGGTGTCGACGAGATAGCCCTGCAGCGCGCCCTTGATGTAGTGGCCGACGCGGGTCATCACTGCCGCGCCGCCCGACTCCTCGAAGAACGCCTGGTGCAGCGGGTCCCAGTGCACCGCCGTGAAGTCCGCGTCGCCGGTGCCGAGCGCGAGGTGGATCGTCTGGTACTCGACCTCCTGCGGCTCGGCGATGTCGTAGCCGAGCTCCTCCAGCGCGCGATAGAGGATGCGGTGCTGGAACTTCTCCTCGAGATTGGTGCCCTCGACCGGCCGGATCGTCACGCCCTCGCCGGGCTTCGCGGCGCCGAGCGCCGTGGCCGCGAGGCCGAGCGCGATCGCCGCCCCGAGGGCGGTGGATTTCCACATGGCTGTCATCGGTCTCTCCTGTTGCGTGTCATTCGCCCGGCTTCGGCACGACGCCCGCCGGGGCCTTCTCCGGCTCCGCCGCCCCGATCCCGGGGCGCGGCCGGTTGAGGAGGGCGATCAGCGCGCCGACCGGCCCGCCCTGCCACCAGTGGCGGTGGCCGCGCTCGCGCCCGGTCTGCGCGACGCCCTGGGTGATGCGGTCGAGCACGATCGCGAGCATCACGATGCCGAGGCCGCCGACGATCGCCTTGCCGGCGTCGAGACGGCCCATGGCGCGGAGCACCTCGTTGCCGAGCCCCTTCACCGCGATCATCGAGGCGATCACCACCATCGAGAGCGCGAGCATGATCGTCTGGTTGACGCCGGCCATGATCGTGCGGGTGGCGAGCGGCAGCTCGACCTTGAAGAGGATCTGTCCCGGGCTCGCCCCGAAGGCCCGCGCCGCCTCGACGACGCTCGGGTTCACCTGCCGGATGCCGAGCGAGGTGAGGCGGATGAGCGGCGGCAGGGCGAAGACCACGGTGACGATCACGCCCGAGACGTTGCCGATGCCGACCAGCATCACCACCGGCACGAGATAGACGAAGGCCGGGATCGTCTGCATGGTGTCGAGCACGGGCCGGATCGCGCCCTCGAAGGTCTCGGACTTGCCGGCGAGGATCCCGAGCGGCAGGCCGATCACCACGCACATGCCGACGGCGGCCACCACGATCGCGAGCGTCGTCATCGCGAGCTCCCAGGCCCGCGGGTCGAGGAGGCCGAGCGCGACGAGGCAGACGACGGTGATGACCGCCACCCGGCGCCCGGCCACCTGCCAGGCGAACAGGGTGAGGAGCAGGATCATCAGCGGCGCCGGCAGCGCCTGGAACGCGCCCTCGACGCCGACGATCAGGTCGTTGACCGCCTGCTTCACCGGCTGGATCACGTCGCGGTTGGCGATCGCCCAGCCCTTCACGCCGTCCGCCCAGTCGGCGATGCCGAGATCGACGGCCTCGAAGGGGCGCGCGAGGCTGAAGCCCTCGTCCTCGTCCATGGCGTCCTCCTCAGGCCTCGGGCTGCCAGCGGCCCTGGATGCCACGGATCAGCGCCTTCTTGGTGACGACGCCGACGACGCGGCCCTCGTCCTCGATGACCAGCGGATGGTCGGTGTCGATGGAGAGATCGGCGAGGCGGTCGAGATCGTCGTCGGGTCGCGCGCGCGTCGCGCCGTTGGCCTCGAGCGGACCCTCGCGCGCCTCCCACGCCGCGATCGGCTCCATCACCCGGCGCGCGGTCACGAGGTGCAGGTTGGAGATGCCGGCGACGAAATCCGCCACGTAGTCGTCCGCCGGCTCGGTCACGATCTCCTCGGGCGTGCCGATCTGCACGAGCTCGCCGTCCTTCATGATGCCGATGCGGTCGCCGAGGCGGATCGCCTCGTCGAGATCGTGGGTGATGAAGAGCGTCGTCTTGCGCATGCTCTGCGCGAGCGTCATGAACTCGTCCTGCAGCTGGCGGCGGATCAGCGGATCGAGCGCCGAGAACGGCTCGTCCATCAGCAGGATGTGCGGATCGGCGGCGATCGCGCGGGCGAGGCCGACGCGCTGCTGCATGCCGCCCGAGAGCTCGTCGGGGTAGCGGTCGCCCCAGCCGGCGAGCTCGACCGTCTCGATGGCGCGGTCGGCGACGGCGAAGCGGTCCGCCTTGTCGCGGCCGCGCACCTCGAGGCTGAAGGCGACGTTCTCCCGCACGGTGCGGTGCGGCATCAGCGCCATGTTCTGGAACACCATGCCGATGCGCTCGGACCGGAGCGCCCGGAGCGCGCGGGCGCCGAGCGCGTTGATGTCCTCGCCCTCGATGAACACGTGTCCGGAGGTCGGCTCGATGAGGCGGTTGATGTGGCGGATGAGCGTCGACTTGCCCGAGCCCGACAGCCCCATGATGCAGAAGATCTCGCCCTCGCCCACGGCGAAGCTCGCGTCGCGCACGCCGACGACGCAGCCGAACTCCTCGCGGACCTCGGTCTTGCCGAGCCCGCGCCCGCGCACCGCGGCCATCGCCTCGTCGGCCCGGTCGCCGAAGATCTTCCAGAGCTGCCTGCACTCGATGACCGGCTCGCCGGTCGTCGTCATCGCCGCCATGCCGCCTTCCATGCCGCCGCGTGTATTTCGAGTGTGTACACGGCGACGGCCGCCGGGCAACCGTTTCCTGTCACACTCTCACGCGGCGCCCGGAACCGCGAGGACGAACCGGCCCGCAATCGGAGCGAACCATGTCGCGGACCAGCAAGGAGCATCTCCACCGTGATCTGCAGCGGCGGATCCTGACGCTCGATCTCGCCCCCGGCGCGCATCTCGACGAGACGCGGCTCTCCGCCGAATACGGCGTCTCGCGCACCCCGCTCCGCGAGGTGTTCCGCCAGCTCGCCGGCGAGGGCTACATCGAGATCCGCGAGAACCGGGGCACCCTCGTCTCGCCGATGACGCACCGGACGATGCGCGACTTCTTCCTGACGGCGCCGATGATCTATGCGGCGGTGGCGCGCCTCGCGGCGCAGAACGCCCGGCCCCCGCAGATCGAGACGCTGCGGGACGCCCAGCGGCGGTTCCGCGCCGCGGTCGCCGCCGACGACGTCGACGGGATGGTCTACTGGAACGAGCGGTTCCACTTCCTGATCGGCGAGATGGCCGACAACCCCTATCTGATGCCGAGCCTGCGGCGTCTGCTGATCGACCACGCCCGCATCGGACAGACCTTCTGGCGGGCTCTCTCGCCCGAGCAGCGGGCCCGGATCGACACCGCGGCCGATCATCACGACCGCTTCATCGCCGCGATCGCGGCGGGCGACGCCGAGCGCGCGGTGGCGCTCGCCCGCGAACACTGGGCGCTCTCGCGGCACCACATCGAGACCTATGTCCGGCCCGACCCGCTTCCCGAGGACGCCGCCGACAGCGCCTGAGCCGTCGCGCCGCGCGGGTCGGCGCGCTCGCCACGATGGACCCGGCGCGACCGGACCGCCCCGAGGGTTCGCTCCGCCGCGGACGCTTTCCCATGACACGGGCGCGCCGCTCGCCTAGGCTCGAAGCGTTGCCGATGGAGATCGCCCATGCCTCGCGCTGCCCGCTTCGCCGTCGCCCTTCTCTGCCTGATCGGGCTCGCCGGCACGGCGGCGGCCGAGCGCCGGGTCGCGCTCGAGCTCGTGCTGCTCGCCGACGCCACCGGCTCGATCGACATGGCCGAGATCCGCTTCCAGCGCGAAGGCTATGCCGAGGCGCTGACCGACCCGGCCGTGGTCGCGGCGATCGAGCATGCCGGGCCGGTGGCGCTCACCTATGTCGAATGGGCCGACCACCGCTCGCAGCACGTCGTCGTCGACTGGACCGTGATCGCGACCGCCGCCGAGGCGAGGGCCTTCGGCGAGGCGCTTCTCGCGCCGCCGCGCCGCGCCTACGGGCGCAACGCCATCGGGGCCGCGCTGCTCGCCGCCAAGAGCCTGATCGAGGGCAACGACATCGTCTCGGAGCGGCAGGTGATCGACCTCTCCGCCGACAGCGCCAACAACTGGAACGGGCCGACCATCGAGGAGGCCCGCGCCGAGGTGCTCGCGGCCGGCATCACGATCAACGGGCTCGCGGTGCTCTGCCGGGTGTGCTCGGGCCGGCCGATCACCTACGACCTCGAGCGCGCCTTCGAGGAGCGGATCGTGGGCGGGCCGGGCGCCTTCGTGGTCACGGCCGACGGCTCGGAGAGCTTCGCGCGCGCCGTGAGCCGCAAGCTGATCCTCGAACTGGTGGGCGACGGCGGGGCCTGGGCCCGCGCCCGCGGCTGGCTCGGCCCGCGCGGCTGAGCGCCCGGGCGCCGGCGCTCCGGGGTTGCGCGCGCCGCGCGCGGCGCGTCTGATGGCCGGACGCGCTGGAGGCCCGATGCACCGGATCGACAACCTGCAATACGCCAACTGGTCCGAGACCGTGTTCCGGCAGATGCGCGAGGGCGGCGTCGACGCCGTGCACGCGACCATCGCCTATCACGAGACCTTCCGCGAGGCGGTGGCGAACCTGGAGGCGTGGAACCGCCGCTTCGAGCAGTACCCGGAGCTGATCGTCCACGGCCGCACGGGCGACGACGTCCGCCGGGCGCGCGCGGAGGGGCGGACCGCCATCGTCCTCGGCTTCCAGACCCCCGCGCCGATCGAGGACGACATCGGCCTCGTCGAGATCTGGCACCGGCTCGGGGTCCGGTTCATGCAGCTCAGCTACAACAACCAGTCGCTGCTCGCGGCCGGCTGCTACGAGGACGACGACCCGGGCATCACCCGCATGGGCCGCGAGGTGATCGCCGAGATGAACCGGGTCGGGATCGTCATCGACATGAGCCACTCGGCCGAGCGCTCGACCCTCGAGGCGATCGGGCTCTCGGGCCGCCCGATCGCGATCACCCACGCCAACCCGGCCTCGTGGCACCCGGCCCGGCGCAACAAGTCCGACCGGGTGCTCGCGGCGCTCGCGGAGTCGGGCGGGATGCTCGGCGTCTCGCTCTACCCCCACCACCTCGCGGGGGGCTCGGACTGCACGCTCGAGAGCCTCTGCGCGATGATCGCGCGCACGGCCGAGCTGATGGGGCCCGAGCGGATCGGCTTCGGCTCGGATCTCTGCCAGGGCCAGCCGGACCGCGTGGTGGAGTGGATGCGCTGCGGGCGCTGGACGAAGCGGGTCGATCACGGCGAGGGCAGCGCGGCGGCGCCCGGGTTCCCGCCGCAGCCGCCGTGGTTCCGGGACAACCGGGACTGGCCGGGGATCGAGGCGGGCCTGCGCGCCGCGGGGTTCTCGCAGGCGGAGGTCGCGGGGATCATGGGCGAGAACTGGCTCCGCTTCTACGACACCGGCTTCGGCCCGGCCCGCGCCTGAGAGGAGACCCGCGATGTCGCTCGACCTGCCGACGCCCGGGATCGCGCTCCGACCGGCCGCGCAGGTGATGCGCCTCGCGCGCCTCGGCGCCATGCACCGCTCGCGGCTCAGCTTCATGCCGACGCTCCTGCGACGGCTCGTCGCCGGCGGCTGGCGGGCCGACCGTCCGGTCTGGCGGATCGACGCGACGGGTGTCGGCCACGCCTGCTACCGGCTCCGGGGCCCGCGCACCTACACGCTCGTCGCCTTCGCCCACGACCTGCCGGCGGACCGGCGCTCGGACCGGGTGATCGCCGAGGCGTGGGACGCGACCTTCGCCCTCGTCGACGGCGAGGCGTCGGAGGCCGACATCGCGCGCCTCGCGGAGAACGTGCCGCGGCAGGAGGCGGGGCGGCTGACCGAGCGCGAGCTCGTGCTCTCCCGCGCCAACCGCTCGGTGCGGCTCTTCGGCCACGTGGTCGAGCGCCTCGCCGCGGGCCGCCAGCCCGACCCCGCCACGGTCGGGGAGGTCGGCTATCTGATGCGCACGACGGCGGTCTACGGCTCGGGCAAGTTCGGGGCGGCCGACCGCGCGCTCTGGGCCGACCGGCCGGAATTCGCGGGCTCCTTCCAGCCCGAGATGATGGCGGTGTGGCTGATCCGCGCCTTCACGCTCGACCTCGCCGAGCATCTGGCGGAGGCCCGCGCGCCCGGGCGCGCCGCGGCGATCGCGCCCGCGCTGCGGCGGCGCGTCGGCGTCGGCAACTCCACGGGCCTCGGCATGGCGCCCTTCCTCGTCAACCACCCCGCGCTGCTGCACGCCTGGATCGCGGCGCGCGAGACCGCGCTCGCCCGGATGCGCGCCCGCGAGACGGCGAGCGAGGAGGACCGCGCGCTGTTCGGGGCGCTGCTGGCCGAGGCGCGCGGCGAGGCCGAGGCGTGGCAGGTCGCCGACCCGGGCTACGCCGCGCGGATCGCCGGCCTCCGCGTCGACCTCGCCCGGCTGGCGGCGCATTGGCAGGCCGCCGGTGCCGCGCCCGCGCGCCCGTGGGAGGCGCTCTACCGTTGGGCCGAAGACAGGCTCGGCCTCGAGGCGCAGGAGCGGCTCGTCGCGCTCCTGATCGATCTCGGCGGCGCGGCGGTCGACGATCTCGCGGCGACCATGGCGGCCGACGAGGACGCCGCCTTCCGGATCGACGGCGCCATGGGCCTCGACGCGCTCGGCCGCGGCATCCGTGCGGTCTTCGACTGGGCGCTCGCCACCGATTTCGAGGACCCGGCCGAGCAGGCCCGGCTCTGGTACGTCTCCGAGGAGAAGCTCGAGCCACGCCTCGGCGAGCGGTCGCATCCGGGCCTCGCCGCCTGCGAACAGCCGCTCGCCACCGGCCGCGACGTTGCCGCGCTGGCGGCCGCCCTCGGCCCGGGCGAGGGCACGGTCGCGGCGTTCCTCGCGCGACACCCCGAGCACCGCCACGCCGTGCGCCGGGTGCAGCGCGCGATGCGCCTGCCCTATGCCGAGATCCGCGACAACCTCATCGGCGCCGCGCTGCTGCCGATCGACCTGCTGCGCGCCAAGCTCGCCTTCTTCGGCGCCACCCGGTTCGACCCGCGCTCCGACCGCTGGCTCCGCATCACGATGTTCGAGGACGCGCCGCTCCCCGCGGACCTCCCGGCGTGACCCGCTCGCTCGGGGAGATCGAGGCGCTCGCCGTCAAGGCCGCGCGCGGCGCCGGGCTGGCGCACGGCCTCGCCGAGGAGGCGGGCCGCGCGGTGCGCTGGCTCGAGGCGCGCGGGCTGGGCGGCGCCGCAGCGCTCGCCGGCCTCGCCGCGTGGCACGAGACGGGCGCGCACGGCGCGGCCT
>CAZWDE010000051.1:0-13676 GCA_964632555.1 uncultured Limibaculum sp. | reverse complement strand
TACCAGCAGGGCGGCGACATGGTCCGCGTCGGCGGCATGGGCTACCGGATCGACATCGCCCAGCCGCAGGGCCGGCGGATCGGCGCGATGACGCTGCTCCGCACCGGCGAGCCGATCGAGCCCGCGAAGACCTACGCGGTCGCCGGCTGGGCCTCGGTCAGCGAGGACGTCGAGGGCCCGCCGATCTGGGAGGTGGTCGAGAGCCATCTCCGCCGCGTCGGCACGGTGCGGATCGAGCCCAACACCAGCGTCGAGGTGCACGGAACATGACCGAACGACGGAGGACCGACATGGCCGAGAAGACCGCGTCGCGGCGCGCCTTCCTGAGCGGGAGCCTCGCGGGCGGCGCCGCCCTCGCGGCCGGCGGCGCGGCGCGCGCCGGTGGCGACCCGCTGATCACCGATCTCGAGCGCCAGCCCTGGACCCGGTATCTCGGCGCGGGCGTCGACGCGCACCCCTATGGCCTGCCGTCGGAGCACGAGGCGCATGTGGTGCGCCGCGACGTGCCCTGGCTGACCGCCGATCCGGTGAGCTCGGTCAACTTCACGCCGATCCACGAGCTCGAAGGGATCATCACGCCGAACGGCCTCTGCTTCGAGCGCCACCACGGCGGCGTCGCCGACATCGCGCCCGCCGACTGGCGGCTGATGATCAACGGACTGGTCCGCACGCCGATGGTGTTCACGCTCGAGGACATCATGCGCTTCCCGCGCGTGACGCGCGCCTACTTCCTCGAATGCGCCGCGAATTCGGGCATGGAGTGGCGCGGCGCGCAGCTCAACGGCTGCCAGTACACCCACGGCATGATCCACAACGTGATGTACACCGGCGTGCCGCTGCGGCTGATCCTCGAGGAGGCGGGCCTCGACGGGCGCGCGGCATGGCTCCTGCCCGAGGGCGCGGACGCGGCGGCGATGACCCGCTCGGTGCCGATCGCGAAGGCGATGGAGGACTGCCTGATCGCCACGCACATGAACGGCGAGCGGCTGCGCCCCGAGCAGGGCTACCCCGCGCGCCTCGGCGTGCCCGGCTGGGAGGGCAACATGTGGGTCAAGTGGATCCGGCGCATCGAGGTCGGCGACCAGCCGTGGCACCACCGCGAGGAGACGTCGAAATACACCGACCTGCTGGCGAACGGGAAGGCGCGCCGCTTCACCTGGGAGATGGACGTGAAGTCGGTCATCACCAGCCCGAGCCCGCAGGCGCCGATCCGGCACGGACGCGGCCACACGGTGATCTCGGGGCTCGCCTGGTCGGGCGCGGGCACGATCCGCGAGGTGCACGTGACCACGAATGGCGGGATCGACTGGCACGTCGCCCGCATCGAGGGGCCGAGCCTCGACCGCTCGCTCCACCGCTTCTACCACGAGTTCGACTGGGACGGCCGGCCGCTGCTGCTGCAGTCGCGCGCGATCGACAGCGTCGGCCACGTGCAGCCGACCAAGGCGGCGCTCCGCAAGGTGCGCGGCGCCAACTCGATCTACCACAACAACGGCATCCAGACCTGGGCCGTGAACGCCGACGGAGAGGCCGAGAATGTCGAGATTTCCTGACGCGCCGCTCTTCGACCGCCTGCGCGGTCTCATCGCGGCGGGGCTCGTCGCGGCGTTGCCGCTCCTCGCCGCGCCCGCGGCGGCCGACGGGCTCGGCCGCGGCCGCGCGGCGACGCCCGCGGAGGTGGCGGCCTGGGACATCGACGTGCGCCCGGACGGCGCCGGGCTGCCGGAGGGCGCGGGCGACGCCTACACCGGCGAGGAGGTCTTCGCCGAGAAATGCGCCTATTGCCACGGAGATTTCGGCGAGGGGGTCGACCGCTGGCCGGTGCTCGCGGGCGGGCAGGGCACTCTGACCTCGGACCGGCCCGTGAAGACGATCGGCTCCTACTGGCCCTATCTCTCCACGGTGTGGGACTACATCTACCGCGCCATGCCCTTCGGCGCCGCGCAGTCGCTGACGCCCGACGAAGTCTACGCGATCACCGCCTACCTCCTCTACATGAACGACGTGATCGAGGACGACACGTTCGTGCTGAGCCGCGAGAGCTTCGGCGAGATCCGGCTGCCCAACGAGGGCAACTTCTTCATGGACGACCGGCCGGACACGCCGACGCTGGCCGACGGCGCGCCCTGCATGACCGCCTGCAAGGCGGCCGTCGAGATCACCATGCGCGCGGCGGTGCTCGACGTGACGCCCGAAGGGGACTTCGAGGGCGGCGGCATGGTCGACTGAGCCGCCCGCACGCCATCGCCCCCGGGCCGCGCCGGCCCGGGCCACCGCCGACCCGGACGCCGACCAGCCCGGCCCTAGAGGAGACGGACCATGCGCACTGCCACCCTCGGCGCGATCGCCGCCGCCATCGCCGCCTGTCCCGCCCTCGCCGCGGCGGACGGGCTCACCGTCTACCCGACCGAGTTCTCCTTCGAGGACGCGGCCTTCGGCGTCGAGAGCGCGATCACCAATCGCGGGCTCGTCGTCGACTATGTGAGCCATGTCGGCGAGATGCTGAACCGCACGGGGCCGGATGTCGGCTCGACCGCGCCGCTCTTCGCCGAGGCCGACATCTTCCTGTTCTGCTCGGCGGTGGTCTCCCGCAAGGTGATGGAGGCCGACCCGGACAACATCGCCCACTGCCCCTATGGCGTGTTCGTGCGCGAGATGGCGGAGACGGGCGCGGTGGAGGTCGGGTTCCGCAACATGCCGGCCGGGCCGATGCAGGAGGTGCAGGCCCTCCTCGACGCGATCGCGCGCGAGGCCGCCGGGGTGGAGTGATCCTCAGCCGAGGATCCGCTCCACCATCTCGCGGGTGTTCTTCGACAGCGTCTCGACCGCCGCCATCCGCTCGAGCTCGGCCCGCATGAGCCGCTGGCGCCCCTCGGTGTAGCGCCGCCAGCTCTCGAAGGCCGAGGTCAGCCGCGCCGCGGTCTGCGGGTTCACGGGATCGAGGGTCAGCAGCCAGTCGGCGACGAAGCGGTAGCCCGCGCCGTCGGCGCTGTGGAAGCCCGTGGGGTTGCCCATGGCGAACGCGCCGACGACCGAGCGGAAGCGGTTGGGCGTCTTCCACGCGAAGTCCGGATGGCCGGTCAGCGCGCGCACCCGCGCCACCGGGTCGCCCGCGGGCGACATCGCCTGCACGCCGAACCACTTGTCGATCACCAGCGCGTCGCCGGCATGGCGCGCGTGGAAGGCGGCGAGGCGCGCCTCCGCGCCCTCGGCGCCCTCGGCGACGAGGGCCGAGAGCGCGGCCATCCGGTCGGTCATGTTGTCGGCGGCGTCGTATTGCGCCGCGGCGCGCGCCGCGCCCTCGGCGCCGGCCATCAGGATCCCGAGGCAGCGGTTGCGCAGGGACCGCCGCCCGGCGGAGGCCGCGTCGGGCGCATAGGGTCCGGCCACGCGCATCGCGGCGTAGGTCTCGGCGAGCGGCCCGGCGAGCGCGCCCGCGAGAGCCGCCCGCATCGTTCGCCGCGCAGCGAAAATTGCATCCGGGTCGGCGAGGCCGCCCCGCGCCGCCACCTCGCCGGCGAGCTCGTCCTCGGAGGGCAGCCCGAGGGCGAGCGCGCGGAAGGCCGGGTCGAGCCCCGCGTCGGCCAGCAGCCGCCCGAGCGCCGCGACCCAGGCCTCGGGCACCGCGCCGCCCTCGACCACCGACAGCGCCACGTCGACCGCATAGGCGTGGCCGACCTCCCAGCGCGCGACCGGGTCGGTGTCGTGCGCGAGCAGGTGCGCCCGCTCGGCCTCGGTGATCGCGCGCTCGAGGATCACGGGCGCGGAGAAGCCGCGCAGCAGCGAGGCGACCGGGCGCTCGGGCAGGTCCCAGCTCCAGCGCTTCTCCGCCGCGTCGAGCTCGAGCACCGTCGTCGGCAGCAGCTCCCGGCCATCGGCGGCCAGCAGGCCGATCGCCACCGGGATCACGAGCGGCGCCGTCTCGGGCTGCCCGGGGGTCGGCGGCGTCTCCTGCGAGAGCGCGAGCGTGTAGCGCCCGCCCTCCCAGATCTCGCGCACGCGCAGGCGCGGCGTGCCGGCCTGGCTCCACCACAGAGCGAACTGCGACAGGTCGCGCCCGGTCGCGTCCTCGAAACAGGTGCGGAACTCCTCGATCGTCGCCGCCTGACCGTCATGGCGCAGGAAGTAGAGGTCGAGCGCCCGGCGATAGCCCTCCGCGCCCACGAGGACCGCGAGCATCCGGATCACCTCGGCGCCCTTCTCGTAGACCGTGGCCGTGTAGAAGTTGTTGATCTCGACATATTCCTCGGGCCGCACCGGGTGGGCGAGGGGCCCCGCGTCCTCGGGGAACTGGCGCGCCCGCAGCGCCACCACGTCGGCGATCCGCTGCACCGGGGCCGAGCGCTCGTCCGCCGAGAAGCACTGGTCGCGATAGACCGTCAGCCCCTCCTTGAGACAGAGCTGGAACCAGTCGCGGCAGGTGATCCGGTTGCCCGTCCAGTTGTGGAAATACTCGTGCGCCACGATCGACTCGATCCGCTCGTAATCGGCGTCGGTCGCGGTGTCGGGGCTTGCCAGCACATACTTCGAGTTGAAGATGTTCAGCCCCTTGTTCTCCATCGCCCCCATGTTGAAGTCGTCGACCGCGACGATCTGGAAGAGGTCGAGGTCGTATTCGCGGCCATGGGTGCGCTCGTCCCACGCCATGGCGCGCTTGAGCGCGTCCATCGCGTAGTCCGCCCGGCCCGCGTCGCCCGGGCGCACCCAGAGCGCGAGGTCGACCCTGCGGCCCGACATCGTCTCGAAACGGTCGCGATGCGCCACCAGATCGCCGGCGACGAGGGCGAAGAGGTAGGACGGCTTCGGCCAGGGATCGTCCCACTCGGCGACGTGGCGGTCCTCCGCCATGCCGCTCTCGCCGGGATTGCCGTTCGACAGCAGCACCGGCAGGTCGCCCGGCGCCTCGATCCGCACCGAGAACGGCGCCATCACGTCCGGCCGGTCCGGGTAGAAGGTGATCTTGCGGAACCCCTCGGCCTCGCACTGGGTGCAGTACATGCCGTTCGACAGATAGAGCCCCTCGAGCGCGGTGTTGGCCGCCGGGTCGATCTCGGTGACGCAGCGCCATTCGAAGGCGTCGGGCAGGGGGCCCGACACCGTCAGCCCCTCGCGGTCCACGCGCATCCGCTCGTCGTCCACCGGCGCCCCGTCGATCGCGGCCTCGACGAGCGCGAGCCCGCGCCCGTCGAGCCGGAGCGCCGCCGGTCCCTCGCCGGCGCGCGCGGGGTTGCGGCGGAAAGCGACCGTGGCGGTCACGCGCGTCGCGGTGGGGGCGAGGTCGAAGACGAGGCGCACGCGGTCGACGAGC
Source organism: uncultured Limibaculum sp. (assembly GCA_964632555.1). Taxonomy (GTDB): domain Bacteria; phylum Pseudomonadota; class Alphaproteobacteria; order Rhodobacterales; family Rhodobacteraceae; genus Thermohalobaculum. The sequence continues at coordinate 8,368 of CAZWDE010000051.1, read as the reverse complement.
CAGTCCGGCGGGCGATAGTCGGCGAGGCGGGTCTTGGTCTGGCTCGGATGGGTCTCGGTGCGCATCGGGTCCTCCGGAGGGTTCGCCCCATCCGAGACCCTGCGCCATCCGCGGTCAACCCTGCGGGTGGGGCCTTTCTCGGCGCGGCCGGATCGCGTAACAGATCGGGGCGGATGGCCCGGGGGGAGCCGATGGCGCGCGCGGCGACAGGCAAGGCGAAGGCGGGCGGGGCCGGCGCCTCGAAGCCCCGCAAGCCGCGCGGCAAGGCGGCCGCCGCGGCGGCGGCCCGCGCCGAGCGCCGCCGCTGGGCGATCCGGGCCGCGGCGCTGATCCTCGGCGTGCTGGCGCTCCGGCTCGCGATCAACGCCGCCGCGCTGGTGCCGCCGCATTTCGACGAGGCGCAGTACTGGGCCTACGGGCAGGAGCTGGCCTGGGGCTATCTCTCGAAGCCGCCGGGGGTCGCCGCGCTGATCCGCGCGAGCACCGACGCGCTCGGCGACACGCTCTTCGCGCTCCGCCTGCCGAGCCCGCTCGCCCATGCCGGGATCGCCCTGCTCCTGTTCCTCACCGCGGCGCGGATCTGGGACGGGCGCACGGGCTTCTGGGCGGCGGCGGGCTACACCGCCGCGCCCGGCGTCTCGGTCTCGGCGATGATCGTCTCGACCGACCCGCCGATGATGCTCGGCTGGGCGGCCGCGCTCTACGCCATGGTGCGCGCGGGCGAGGAGGGGCCGCGGCGGCGGCAGCTCGCCTGGTGGGCGGCCTGCGGGGCGGCGCTCGGCCTCGCCATCCTCGCCAAGTACACCGCCGTCGCCTTCGCCGCCGCGGCGCTCGGCTACGGCCTCTTCTCGGCGCGCGGGCGCGACTGGGCCGGCACCGCGCTGGCGGGCGCGGTCGCCGCGCTGGTCGCGCTGCCCAACCTCCTCTGGAACGCCGAGCACGGCTTCGCGACCCTCGCCCACGTGGCCGAGGACGCCGATCCCGGCGCGGGCTACGGCAACCCGCTCGCCTTCCTCGAGTTCGCCGGCGCGCAGCTCGGCGTGATCGGGCCCGTGTTCTTCCTGGCGATCCTCGCCGCGCTCTGGCGGCGGGCGGACTGGCGCGCGGACTGGGGCATGCGGCTCGCGGCCTGGCAGGCCGTCGCGCTTCTCCTGCCGATCGCGGCGCTCGCGCTCGCGACGCGCGCGCAGCCCAACTGGGCCGCGCCCGCCTATCTCGGCGGATCGATCCTCGCCGCGCGCTGGCTGCTGACCGCCGGCTGGCCCCGCGCGCTCCGGGCCCAGCTCTGGACCGGCGCGGCGGCGGCGGCGGTCGTGGTCGCGCTCGCGGCGCTCTACGCGGACCGGGCGACGGAGCTGCCCCGCGCGGCGGACCCGTTCAAGAAGATGCGGATCGGGCCCGAGTTCTGCGCCCGCGCGCTCGCGGCGATGGACGAGATGGGCGCCGAGGTCCTGCTCTCCGACAGCCGCCGGCGGCTGTCGGAATGCATGTTCCTCGGAGGGCTCGGCTGGGACCGGGTCGCGGTCTGGAACCCCGACCGGCTGCCCGACACCCATCACGAGCTGGTGGCGACGCTCCAGCCCGGAGACCGCCGGCCGATGCTCCTCGCCGTGCTGCACGGGAGCCAGGCCGAGGCGATCGCGGCGCGCTTCGAGACCGCCGAGGAGATCGAGGCCGACCGCTTCGCCACCCATGGCGACCGCGAGATCGGCTACGCGCTCTGGTTCGTCGAGGGCTTTCGCGGCTACGATCGCGCCTACTGAGCCGGGCGAGGCGGCCCCCCGGAGAGACAGCCGCCGCAGGCGGCAGGCGGGCGGCCGTCGGATCAGCCTGCCGCCCAGGGCGGGGGGCGGCGCTCGAAGAAGGCGGCGATCCCGGCCTCGGCCTCCGCCGTCTCCCAGCGGTTGGCGAGCGCGGCCACGGTGGCCTCCACCGCCTCGGGTCCCGGGCTGCCGAGCAGCCGGCGCATCAGCCGCTTCGCGTCGGCCACCGCCCCGGGCGCGCAGGCGAGCGCCGGCGCGATCTCGGCCTCGACCGCGGCGTCGAGTTCGCCGGCGGGCACGGCGCGCGCGAGGAGGCCGAGGGCCACCGCCTCGCCGGCCGCGATCCGGCGCCCGGTCAGGAACGCCCCGCGGGATCGCGCGCCCGTCCGCGCCAGCACGAAGGGGGCGATCGTCGCGGGGATCAGGCCGAGCCGGGTCTCGGTCAGCGCCATCTCGGCGTCCTCAGCGGCCAGCGCGACGTCGGCGACCGCGACGAGCCCGAGCCCGCCGCCGAGGGCGCGGCCCTGCACCCGGGCGACGAGCGGCACCGGCAGCGCGTCGAGCGCGCCGAGCATCTCCGCGAGCGCCCGCGCCGCCTCCATGCGGGTGGCGCGGTCGGCCGCCATCTGCGCGCGCATCCAGTCGAGATCGCCGCCGGCGCAGAAGCTCGGGCCCTCCGCCGCGAGAACGGCGGCGCGGATGTCGCCCCCGGGGCCCGAGCGCGCGGCGATCTCGGCGGCCACGGCCGCGAGCGCGTCGATCATCGCGCGGTCCATCGCGTTGTGCCGCGCGGCGCGCGCGAGCGTGATCCGCGCGACGCCCCGCGCGTCGGTCTCGAGGCGGACGGTGCCGGTCGCGCGCGTCATGCGGTCTCCTTCAGGCGCCGCGCGAGGGCCGCGGCCCGCGCGAGCGCGGCGGGATCGACCCCGGTCTCCCAGCCCTCGGCCGCGAGCCGCGCGCGGAGGCGCTCGGTCGCCAGATTGCCGCTCGCGCCCGGGGCGTAGGGACACCCGCCGAGCCCCGCGACCGAGGCGTCGAACACCCGCAGGCCGGCCTCGAGCGCGACGCCGACGCTCTCGAGCGCGCGGCCGTTGGTGTCGTGGAAATGCCCGGCCAGCCGGTCGGGCGGCGCGACCGCGAGCACCGCCTCGAGCATCGCCGCGACGGTCTCGGGCGTGCCCCGACCGGTGGTGTCGCCGAGCGAGACCTCCGCCGCGCCGAGCGCGATCAGCGCCCCCGCCACCCGCGCCGCCGCGCCGGGCGCCACCGCGCCCTCGAAGGGGCAGTGCACCGCGCAGGAGACGTAGCCGCGCAGACGGATCCCGTCGCGCGCTGCCGCCTCGGCGACCGGCGCGAAGCGCGCGAGGCTCTCGTCGAGGCTCGCGTTGATGTTCCTCCGGGAGAAGCTCTCCGAGGCGGCGGCGAACACCGCGACCTCGTCGGCGCCCGCCGCCCGCGCCGCCTCGTAGCCGCGCAGGTTGGGCACGAGGGCCGCGTAGGCGACGCCCGGCGCGCGCGCGATGCCGGCCATCACCGCGGCCGCGTCGGCCATCTGCGGCACCCATTTCGGCGAGACGAAGGCCGCCGCCTCGATCCGCCGGAGCCCGGTGGCCGAGAGCGCGTCGATCAGCGCGATCTTCTCGGCCGCCGGGATCACGCGCGGCTCGTTCTGCAGCCCGTCGCGCGGGCCGACCTCGACGATCTCGACGCGGCTCACGGGCTCTCCTCGGGGGCCAGGCGGACGAGCACCGCGCCCTCGGCCACGTGCTCGCCGACGCCGGCGAGCACCTCGGCGACGATGCCGTCGCGCGGCGCGGCGAGGCTGTGCTCCATCTTCATCGCCTCCAGCACCACGAGGGGCGCGCCGCGCCGCACGCGCGCGCCGGGCTCGGCGGCAACCGCGCGCACGAGGCCCGGCAGCGGCGCGGCGAGGCTGTCGGCGCTGCCGGTCTCGGCCTCGGCGGCGGCGACGGGGTCGCGCATCGCGAGGCGCAGGCGCGCCCCGTCGCGCGCGATCGTCACGCCGCCCGGGTCGCGGTGGAGCCGCATCGGCCGTGCGGGCGCGTCGCCCTCGGCCACCTGCCAGAGCGCGCCGCCGGCGGCGCGCGCCGAAAGCCGGACGCGCTCCTGCCCGCCGTCGCGGGCGATCTCGGCCTCGATCGCGATCCCGCCGCCCTCGGCGCGGACGCCATAGCCGACCGTGGCCGGCGCGCCGCCGGTCTCGAGCGTCGCGTGGCTCCGCCCGGCCCCCCAGGGCCGCCAGAACGCGACAGGTCCCGGGGCGAGCTGGCCGCCGAGGGCGGCCGCCCCCAGCGCCAGATCCGCCGCCGTCGGCTCGGGCGGGGCCGCGAGCGCGGCGATCCGGCGGTCGATCAGCCCGGTGTCGACGCGTCCGGCCACCATGTCGGCATCGGCCGCCAGCCGCTCGAGGAAGGCCAGATTGGTGGTCACGCCGGCGAGGTGGGTGTCCGCCAGCGCCTCCGCGAGCCGGGCGAAGGCGGCCGTCCGCGTCGGCGCGTGGACGACGAGCTTGGCGAGCATCGGGTCGTAATGCGGGCCCACCCGGTCGCCGGCGCGCACGCCCGCGTCCACGCGGGCGCTCGCGGGCCAGGCGAGCGCGGCGATGCGCCCGGTGGCGGGGCGGAAGCCCTCGGCCGGGTCCTCGGCATAGAGCCGCGCCTCGACCGCGTGACCGCGGAGCCCGACCGCCTCCTGCGCGAGCGGCAACGGCTCGCCCGCCGCCACGCGGAGCTGCCACTCGACGAGATCGAGGCCCGTCACCGCCTCGGTCACCGGGTGCTCGACCTGCAGCCGCGTGTTCATCTCGAGGAAGAAGAAGGCGTCCGGCGTCATCCGGGCGCCGTCGACGATGAACTCGACCGTGCCCGCGCCGACATAGCCGACCGCCTCGGCCGCGCGCACCGCCGCGCCGGTCATCGCCGCGCGCAGCGCCGCGGTCATGCCGGGGGCGGGCGCCTCCTCGATCACCTTCTGGTGGCGGCGCTGGGCCGAGCAGTCGCGCTCGTAGAGGTGCACGGTGCGCCCCGCGCCGTCGGCGAAGACCTGCACCTCGATGTGGCGCGGATTGGCCACGAGGCGCTCGATCAGCACGGCGGGGTCGCCGAAGGCCGAGGCCGCCTCGGAGCGCGCGCGCGCCAGCGCCTCGGGCAGGTCCTCGGCCCGGTCCACCCGGCGCATTCCCTTGCCGCCGCCCCCCGCCGACGCCTTGACGAGCACGGGATAGCCGATCCGCGCGGCCTCGTCGGCGAGGCGCGCGTCGTCCTGCGCGCCGCCGTGATAGCCCGGCACCACCGGCACCCCCGCCGCCTCCATGCGCCGCTTGGCCTCGTCCTTGAGCCCCATCGCGCGGATCGCCGCGGGCGGCGGCCCGACCCAGACGAGCCCCGCCCCGATCACCGCCTCGGCGAAGGCCGGGTTCTCGGAGAGGAAGCCGTAGCCCGGATGCACCGCGTCCGCGCCCGTCGCCCGCGCCGCGGCCAGCAGGCGGTCGGCCGCGAGATAGCTCTCCGCCGCGGGGGCCGGGCCGATCGCCGCCGCGTGGTCGCAGGCCGCGACGTGCGGCGCGTCCCGGTCGGCCTCGGAGAAGACCGCGACCGTCTCGACGCCCATCCGGCGCGCCGTGCGCGCGATGCGCGCGGCGATCTCGCCGCGATTGGCGATCAGGAGCCGGCGGATCACGGCGCCGCCCCCGGGCCGCGGGCTTGACCGACGTCAACGCGGGCGGGAGGGTGCTCCGCGACACTCGGTGCGGACCGCAACCCTTGGCCGGGGCGGCGCCGCCCGCCCGGCCCCGGAGATGGAGACCGCCCATGCCCCCGTTTCGCCGAGCCGCGCTCCTCGCCGCGGCCGCCCTCCTGTCGCTCGCCGCGCCGGCCGCCGCCGATGTCGACGGCGCCGAGGAATACGCCGCGCGCTGCGCGGTCTGCCACGGCCTCAGCGGCACGGGCGACGGCCCCTACGGCATGTTCCTCACCGTTCGTCCCGCCGATCTCACGCGCCTCGCGGCCGAGAACGACGGGCGCTTCCCGTTCGAGGACGTCTATCGCGTGATCGACGGGCGCACCGAGCTGCGCGCCCACGGGCCGCGCGAGATGCCGATCTGGGGCTACGAGTACCGCCGCCTCGCCGACCGCACGAGCGACGCGACGCGCGGCGGCAAGTCGGCCGAAACCGAGGTGAGCGAGAAGATCCTCGCCCTGATCGACCATCTGCGGAGCCTCCAGGTCTCGGAGTGAGGCGGCCATCGGCGCTCAGGCCCCGCGCTCGGCAAGCGCCGCGGCGAGACGGTCGGCCGCCGCCGCGTCGAAGGCGACGAGGAGGACGCGCTCGATGCCGGGCGTCCCGGGCAGCGTCTCGGCGATCGCGTCCACCGCGACCCGCGCGGCCGCGTCCGGCGGATAGCCGTAGACGCCGGTCGAGATCGCCGGGAAGGCGATGCTGCGGAGCCCCTGCGCCTCGGCGATCTCGAGCGCGCGCCGGTAGCAGGCGGCGAGGAGCCCGGCCTCGCCCCGGTCCCCGCCCCGCCAGACCGGGCCGACGGCGTGGATCACATGGCCGGCCGGCAGCGCGTGGCCGGCGGTGATCCTGGCCTCGCCGGTGGCGCAGCCGCCGAGCGCCGCGCACTCCTCGGCGAGGCCCGGCCCCGCCGCCCGGTGGATCGCGCCGCAGACCCCGCCGCCCGGCGCGAGCCGCTCGTTCGCCGCGTTCACGATCGCGTCGACCTCGAGCCGGGTGATGTCGCCCTCGACGATCTCGATCCGGTCCATCGCCGCCCTCACATCCGGAAGACGCCGAAGCGGGTCTCGCGCGGGGGCGCGCCCGCGGCGGCGCGGAAGGAGAGGGCGAGGGCCGTGCGCGTCTCGCGCGGGTCGAGGATGCCGTCGTCCCAGAGCCGGGCGGAGGCGTAGAGCGGGTGCGACTGCTCCTCGAACTGCGCGAGGATCGGCGCCTTGACCGCCCGCTCCTCCTCCTCGGTCCAGACGCCGCCGCGCCGCTCGACGCTCTCGCGCCGCAGCGTCGCCAGCACGCCGGCCGCCTGGAAGCCGCCCATCACCGAGATCCGTGCGGACGGCCAGCTCCAGAGGAAGCGCGGCTGGTAGGCGCGGCCGCACATCCCGTAATTGCCCGCGCCGAAGGAGCCGCCGACGAGCACCGTCACCTTGGGCACCTCGGCGCAGGCGACGGCGGCGACGAGCTTCGCCCCGTGCCGCGCGATCCCGCCATGCTCGGCCGCCCGGCCCACCATGAAGCCCGTGATGTTCTGCAGGAACAGGAGCGGCACGCCGCGCTGGCAGCAGAGCGCGACGAAATGGGCGCCCTTGGCGGCGCTGTCGGACTGCAGGATCCCGTTGTTCGCCAGCACGCCGACGGTGCGGCCGCGGATCGCGGCGAAGCCGCAGACGAGGCTCTCGCCGAAGCGGCGCTTGAACTCGTCGAGCCGCGAGCCGTCGACGAGCCGGGCGATCACCTCGCGGATGTCGTAGGGCTGGCGCGTGTCGGGCGGCAGGATCGAGAGCAGCTCGTCCGGATCGTGGAGCGGCTCCTCGCCCGCCTCCGCGGGCTCGTCGCGGTGCGGCGAGGCGCCGCCGGAGGCGGCGAGCGCGCTCCGCGCGAGGGCGAGCGCGTGCGGCTCGTCCTCGGCGAGATGGTCGGCGACGCCCGAGAGGCGGGTGTGCACCTCGCCGCCGCCGAGTTCCTCGGCGCTCACCTCCTCGCCGGTCGCGGCCTTCACGAGCGGGGGACCGGCGAGGAAGATCGTGCCCTGCCCGCGCGCGATGATCGCCTGGTCGGCCATCGCCGGCACATAGGCCCCGCCCGCCGTGCAGCTGCCGAGCACCACGGCCACCTGCGGGATGCCCGCGGCCGACATCCGCGCCTGGTTGTAGAAGATGCGCCCGAAATGGTCGCGGTCGGGAAACACCTCGTCCTGCCGCGGAAGGTAGGAGCAGCCGCTGTCGACGAGGTAGACGCAGTGCAGGCGGTTCTCGGCAGCGATCTCCTGCGCGCGGTGGTGCTTCTTCACGGTCGCCGGGAAGTAGCTGCCGCCCTTCACCGTCGGGTCGTTGGCCACCACCATCGCGTCGCGGCCGTGGATCCGGCCGATGCCCGCGACGACGCCGGCGGCCGGCGCCTCGCCGCCATAGAGCCCGTGGGCCGCGAAGAGGCCGATCTCGAGGAAGGGCGAGCCGGGGTCGAGGAGCCGCCCGACGCGCTCGCGCGGGGGCAGCTTGCCCCGGCCGACATGCCGCGCGAGCGCCGCCGCCCCGCCGCCCCCCAGCGCCGTCTCGGCGGCGGCCCGGATCTCCGCGAGCGCCGCCTCGCCGGCCGCCCGGTTGGCCCGCGCCGCCTCGGAGCGCGGGTCGTGCTGCGAGGCGATCACCGACACGGCGCGGCGCCCCCGTGCGCGCGGCCGGTCACGTCTCGGCCTCGGGCCGCGCGACGAGCCGCGATGGGTGGAACTCGACGAGGTGGGCCAGCCACGCGGCGGCGTGGAGCAGGCATTCGCCGAGCGGCGCGGCGGGGCGCCCCCGCGCGGTCGCCGTCTCCGGCAGCCCCTCGCAGCGCGCCGCGCCGGCCGCGCGCAG
>CAZWDE010000050.1:0-13713 GCA_964632555.1 uncultured Limibaculum sp. | reverse complement strand
GTCACCTTCGACATCGACGCCAACGGCATCGTCAACGTCTCGGCCAAGGACAAGGGCACCGGCAAGGAGCAGAAGATCACCATCCAGGCCTCGGGCGGTCTCTCCGAGGAGGACATCGAGAAGATGGTGAAGGACGCCGAGGCCAACGCCGAGGCGGACAAGAAGCGCAAGTCGCTCGTCGAGGCGCGCAACCAGGCCGAGGGGCTGATCCACTCCACCGAGAAGTCGCTCAAGGAGCACGGCGAGAAGGTGGGCGAGGATGTCCGCACCGAGATCACCGGCGCGATCACGGCGCTGCGCGACGTGCTCGACGGCGAGGATCTGGAGGCGATCCGGGCCAAGAGCCAGACGCTCGCCGAAGCCTCGATGAAGCTCGGCGAGGCGATCTACAAGGCGCAGTCCGAGCCGGCCGCGGGCGATCCCGAGACGTCGGGCGAGGCGAGCGGGTCGGCGAAGGGCGACGACGACGTGGTCGACGCCGACTTCGAGGAGCTCAAGGACGACGACAAGAAGTCCTCGACCGGCTGATCCCGGAGATCGGGCGATGGTCGCGGCGGAGGAGACGGCGGCCGTCGAGCCGCCCTTCGGGGCGTTCGCCCTGCCGCGGGGCCTCGAGGCCCTGCGCCGGGCGACCGCGGCGCTGCCGCCCTCGGGCGCGGCCAGGCGGGCGGCGTCGCTGGTCCGGCGCCTGTGCCTGCTCGGCCGGGCCGATCCCGTCGACGTCGAGGCGTTCCCCGGACAGCGGGCGCGCCTTCACCCCCGCGACAACCTCTCGGAGAAGCGGGTCTTCGGGACGCCCCGGTTCTGGGACGCGGCGGAGCGGCGGGCGCTCGCGACCGCGATGCGCGAGCGCCCCGCGCCGTTCCGGTTCGTCGATGCCGGCGCCAATGCCGGGCTCTACGCGCTGGCGGTCCGAAGCCTCGGGCCCGCGCGCATCCTCGCGATCGAGCCCGAGCCCGAGATGCTGCGCCGGCTGCGCACCAATCTCGCGCTGTCGGGCGCCGCCGAGGTGACGGTCGCGCCGGTCGCCCTCGCCGCGGAGGAGGGCACGGTGCGGCTGGCCACGCCGGGGAGCAATCGCGGGGAGACGCGCGCGGCGGCCGACGGCGACGGCGCCGCGGTGCCGGCGCGCCCGCTCCTCGCGCTCCTCGAGGCGCACGGGTTCGACCGGGTCGACGCGCTCAAGATCGACATCGAGGGCGCGGAAGAGCCGGTGCTGCGCGCCTTCCTGCGCGACGCGCCGCCGGCGCGGCACCCCCGCCTCGTGATCCTCGAGGCGACCCGCGGCGCGGCGACGCCCGCGCTGGCGCTCCTCGCCGGCGCCGGGTATCAGACCGTCGAACGCACGCGCATGAACGCGATCCTCCTCGCCGGCCCGGATTCCCCGGCCGGCGCCTGTCTTGCGGATAGGGACCTGGCCGATGGCAAAGCGTGACTATTACGAGACGCTGGGGCTGCGCCGCGGCGCCTCGGCGGAGGAGATCAAGAAAGCCTACAAGCGGAAGGTCCGCGAGCTCCACCCGGACCAGAACCGCGACAACCCCGAGGCGGAGACGCTCTTCAAGGAAGTCAACGAGGCGCACGACGTCCTCAAGGACCCCGAGAAGCGCGCCGCCTACGACCAGTTCGGCCACGCCGCCTTCGAGGGCGGCTCGGCGGGGCCGCGGCCCGGCGGGCCGGGCGGGCCCGGCGGCGGGCCGCAGGGCGACTTCTCCTCGGCCTTCTCCGACGTCTTCGAGGACCTCTTCGGCGAGTTCATGGGCGGACGGCAGCGCCGCTCCGGCGTCGCCCGCGGCGCCGATCTCCGCTACAACCTGCAGGTCACGCTCGAGGAGGCCTACAACGGCAAGCAGCAGACGATCCAGGTGCCGGGCTCGGTCACCTGCTCGGCCTGCTCGGGCACCGGGGCCGACGGCGGCGCCGAGCCGACCAAGTGCCCGACCTGCGCGGGCCACGGCAAGGTGCGCGCGCAGCAGGGCTTCTTCACCATCGAGCGCACCTGCCCGACCTGCGGCGGGCGCGGCAAGATCGTCAAGAACCCCTGCAAGGTCTGCGGCGGCGGGGGCACCGTGCGGCGCGAGCGCACGCTCAACGTCGACATCCCGGCGGGCGTCGACAGCGGCACCCGCATCCGCCTCGCGGGCGAGGGCGAGGCCGGGCCGCGCGGCGGGCCGAACGGCGATCTCTACATCTTCGTCGACATCACGGCGCACCCGCTCTTCGAGCGCGACCGGCTGGATCTCTACTGCCGCATCCCGGTGCCGATGACCACGGCGGCGCTCGGCGGCGAGATCGAGGCGCCGACGATCGACGGCGGGCGCTCGCGGGTCAAGATCCCCGCCGGCGTGCAGAACGGCAAGCGCCTGCGCCTCCGCGGCAAGGGCATGCCGGCGCTGCAGCGGCCCGGGCAGGTGGGCGATCTCTACATCGAGCTGCAGGTCGAGACGCCGGTGAACCTCACGGCGCGCCAGAAGGAGCTCCTGCGCGAGTTCGAGCAGGAGGCGCAGAACAACAGCCCCGAGAGCCACGACTTCTTCTCGAAGGTCAAGAGCTTCTGGGACTCGATGACGGGCTGATCCGGGCAGGGGACGGCGCCCGCCGCCGCGGGCGCCCATAGGCCGGCGTCAGCTCCGGCCGATCTCGATCTTCTTCGCCTGCGGCACCTCGGGCGTCTGCTTCGGCACGACGATGCTCAGCACGCCGTCGTGGAACTCGGCGCTCACGCCCTCCTCGCTCGCGTCGGCCGGCAGGCGGAACGTGCGCTGGAACTTGCCGTACTGGCGCTCGCTGAAGAAGTAGCCCGCCTTTTCCTCGGTGCGTTCGAACTTCTTCTCGCCCTTCACGGTCATCACGCCCTGATGGAGCTCGATCTCGATGTCCTCGCGCTTCACGCCCGGCAGCTCGAGATTGATGTGGTAGCCGTTCTCCGCCGCCTTGGCGTCCGAGCGCGGCTGGAACCATTCGGCGACCTGCTGGCCCATGGCCCGGAAGGGCTCGAAGAAATCGGGCCACCACGCCGGTGTCTGAGGCTTCTCGACCATCACGCTGTCTCCCTGCGGTCTCGATCTGGCCGAGGGATAGCGCGGCGCCGGGTGCGGCGCTTTGCGCGCGGTCAAGGCGCGCGCGGGGCGGTCTTTCGCGGGCGGCGCGCGCTTGCTAGGCAGAGGGGGTGTCGGGGAGGGCGCGATGACCGATGTGGTGGCGGAGCCGATGCCGGTGGCGGTGGTCGGCGTGGCCGGGCGGATGGGCCGGATGCTCGTCGAGGCGGTCGGCGAGGCCGAGGGCGCGACGCTCGCGGCGGTCACCGAGCGGCCGGGCCATCCGTGGATCGGGCAGGACCTCGGCGCCGCGATGGGCGGCGCGCCGCTCGGGATCGCGGTGGAGGACGACCCGCTGCCGGTCTTCGCCCGCGTGCGCGCGGTGCTCGACTTCACGGCGCCCGAGGCGACGCTCGCCCATGCCGAGCTGGCGGCGCAGGCGCGCGCCGTGCTGGTGGTCGGCACCACGGGGCTCGAGGCGGCGCATCGCGAGCGGCTCGCCGCGGCCGCGCGGCACGCCACGATCGTCGCGGCCGGCAACATGTCGCTCGGGGTCAACCTGCTGACCGAGCTCGCGCGGCGCGTGGCGGCGGCGCTCGGGACCGACTGGGACGTGGAGATCGTGGAGATGCACCACCGCCACAAGCTCGACGCGCCGTCGGGCACCGCGCTGATGCTGGCCGAGGCGGCGGCGGCGGGCCTCGGCGTCGATCTCGCGGAGGCGGCGGTGCGCGGGCGCGACGGGATCACCGGCCCGCGGCCCACGGGCGCCATCGGCATGGCCTCGCTCCGCGGCGGAGACGTGGTCGGCGAGCACGATGTGGTGTTTGCCGGCGCCGGCGAACGCATCATCTTGCGCCACGTGGCGACAGACCGCATGATCTTCGCGCGCGGCGCGGTGCGGGCCGCGCTCTGGGGGCGCGGGCAGAAGCCCGGCCTCTACGGCATGCGCGACGTGCTCGGCCTCGGCCGGGCGGACGGGGAGGCGTGAATGGCGGACGGATCGGGGCCGGCCCGGGGCGCGCTGCACCTCGTCAAGCTGTGCGTCGGCGCCGGTTCGGTGGCCGACCTCGAGGCGTGGCAGGCGAGCGCCGGCTGCCGGCGGATGCGCGGCTGCCCGGTGCATGTCACGCGGATGTGGCCGCGCCGGGCCGACGAGCTGCTCGCCGGCGGCTCGCTCTATTGGGTGATCGACGGCGCGATCGCCGCGCGGCAGGCGATCCGGGGGCTCGAGCGCGTGGTCGACGAGGACGGCACGCCGCGCTGCGCGATCCTGCTCGATCCCGCGATCCTGCGCACGCGCACGGCGCCGCGGCGCCCGTTCCAGGGCTGGCGGTATCTCTCCGGGGCCGATGCGCCGCCGGACCTGCCGGGCGCCCGGGGCGGCGGCGCTCTGCCCACCGATCTCGAGGCCGAGCTCGCGCGGATCGGCGTCCTCGAGGCGCCGTGGCGATGAGGGGGCCATGACGGATCTGGGCGCGCGTCTCCTCGACCTGCTCGCGCCGATCCGGGCGCAGGGCGTGGCGGCGCTCCTCGAGGCGGCGGCCGAGGCGATCGCGCGCGGCGCGGAGGTGGAGCCCGAGCCGCTGGTGCGGGGCCCCGACGGGGCGGTGCTGCGGGCGGGACCGCTCGACCTGCCGGAGCGCGCGGATCTGGCGGCGCGGCGCGAGGGGCGCGAGCTCCGCCAGCGCGTCGAGCCGGCCGAGCCCCCCGCCTTCGAGCCCGTGAGCCTCGTCCTCGAGGGCGGCTTCACGACGGTGGTCGAGCCATTCCCGTGGCACGGGGCCGGCATGGTGCTCGAGGCGCGTCAGTCGCGGCCCGACTGGCGCCCGCTCAGGCGGTGGTTCCTCGAATGGGTGCAGCCCCGGCACGGCGACGTGGCGCCCGAGCTTCTCGGCGCGGTCCACCGCCTCGAGGGGCCGGCGCGGCGCCCCGCGCGCGGGGCGGACTGGGCCCTGACGGTGGATTTCGGATCGGCGCCCGTGCAGGCCGTGCCGGCGCTGATCGAGGCGCTCGCGCGAAGCGGCGCGCTCAGGCTCCGGATCGGCGGGCCGGGCTGAGCGCCACGAGATCGGCGGCGCTGTCGACATCGGCCAGGCGGTCGGCGATCCCGACGCGGAGCGGCGCGAGGCTCGCGAGGGTGTCGGCCATCGCGTGCTCGCTCGACCAGCGCACCCCCTCGAAGGCGCCCCGCGGCAGGGCCTCCGCTCCGCGCCGGAGGCCGACGAGCCAGAACCCGCCGTCGGGCGAGGGACCGATCACCGCCTCGTGCCGGCCGAGGAGGGCGAAGGCGCGCGCCACATGCGCGGGCCGGATGCCGGGGATGTCCGAGCCGACGAGGAGCGCGGGCCCCGGGGGCTGGGCGGCGAGCGCGCGCGCGATCCGCCGGCCCAGATCTCCGTTGCCCTGCGGGATCGTCGCCTCCGCGCGCGGCAGGCCGCGCCGCGCGCCGTCGGGGCTCACCGCCATCACCGTGCGCCAGCGCGGATCGGCCGAGAGCCGGCGCACGAGCGCCGCGAGCTGGTGGCGAAACCACCAGGCGGCGGCCACCGTGCCGATGTCGCGGGCGAGACGGGTCTTGACCCGGCCCGCCCGCGGCGTCTTCGCGAGGATGACGAGGGAGCGGCGCGGCCCCCGCGCCGGCGTCACTCGGCGGCGGGGGCCGGCGCGTCGCCTTCGGCGTCGTCGGGACGGCCCGCCTGCGCGCGGCCCGAGATCTCGTAGACCCGCTCGATCGCCGCGAGGCAGGCCTCCATCTCCGCGTTGCACTCGAACTCGATCTTGAAGCTCGGCTGGTCGGTCGAGATCCGCAGCGTCGGCCCGTGGCCGAAGCCCCGGCCCATGCCGCCGCGGCGTCCCGGGCCGCCGGCGCGGTAGCGGCCGGGCCCGTCGCCGCGCCGGCGGAAGGCCGGCACGGCCTCGTCGTCGGCCGGGTCGAAGGGGCGCGAGGCGGGCGGTTCGCCCTCGGCGGGGCCCGGGGCGGGCGCGCCCTCGGTCTGCGCGTGGCTCGGGTCGGCGGCGGTGGCGGCCGCGAGGAGGGCGGCCAGGGCGGTGGCGGCGATGCGCATCGGTGTCCCCCGTGTTTGCTGCGGCCGGAGCCTAGGCGTCGTGTCCCGCGCCCGCAAGCGGCTCAGCGCCGGCGGTAGCGGCGGGCGAGCCGCGCGGGATCGGCCCCGGCGAGATAGCGGCTCACCATCAGGATGTTGCGCGCGCCGCGGAGCATCCAGCCCTCGCGATCGTAGCGTTCGGGCGAGGTGGTGGCGACGACCGGCAGCGCGGCGAGGCGCGCGCGTCCGAGCCGCCGCGCGATCTCCACGTCCTCGAAGAGCGGCTGGTCGGGATAGCCGCCCACCGCGTCGTAGAGGGTGCGGTGGATCAGGAGCCCCTGGTCGCCATAGGGCAGGCCGAAAAGCCGCGAGCGCAGGTTGGCCCATCGCTCGGTCACGCGGGCCATGAGCTTGGGGCTGTCGAAGCGGAGCCGGGCATGGGCGGCGCGCGCGGGGCCGGCGGCGATGTGCGCGCGCACCGCCGCGCTCCAGCCGGGCGAGAGCGTGGTGTCGGCGTGGAGCACCAGCAGCCAGTCGGCCGAAGCCGCCGCCACGCCGGCGCGGAGCTGCGTGCCCCGGCCGGGCGGCGCCGTGACGAGGCGGGCGCCGACCCCCTCGGCGATCTCGGCGATCGCGTCCGACGAGCCGCCGTCGGCGATCACGACCTCGCGCACCAGCCCCTCGATCGCGCCCTCGGCGAGCGCGGCGAGGCAGGGCCCGATCCGGTCCGCCGCGTCGAGCGTCGGGATCACCGCGGAGACCGGCGCGCTCACGCGGGCGCCCTCCGGGTGCGCTCGGCCAGCGCGAAGAGCGCGAGCGCCGCGAGCCCGAGAATGGTGAACCCGGCGAACAGCGGCGCGACCGATCCCGCATAGCTCCGCGCGATCAGGAAGGCCATGGGCGCCGCGCCGAGCCCCGCGAGCGAGAGCACCACGGCCGAGGCGGTGCCCGCGACATGGCCGAGCGGCTCGAGCGCGAGCGCCTGGAAATTGGCGAAGAGGATCGCGACGCAGGCGAAGACGACCCCCATCAGCGCCATGAAGAGCCAGAGCGGGGGCAGCGGCCCGACGACGCCCGCCGAGATCGCCGCGAGCCCCGCGGCGCTCGTCGCGGTCATCACGGCGAGGCCGGCGCGCGCCAGCCGGCGCATCCCGAGCGCCATCACGAGCCGGCTGTTGAGGAAGCTCGCGCCGGCGAAGGCGATCGCGAGCGTGCCGAAGGCCAGCGGGAAGAGCGGCCCGAGCGCGTAGCTCTCCTCGAGGATCTGCTGGGCGGTCGCGATGTAGGTGAGGAACGGCCCGAAGGTGCAGGCGGCGGAGGCGGTGTAGGCCATCGCCGCGCGGTTCGAGAGAACGGCGCCGAAGGCCCGCGCGAGGACGGCCGGCGAGAACGGGCGGCGCGCGGCGCGCGGATGCGTCTCCGGCAGCCCCGCGAGATACCAGCCGGCCGAGAGCACGGCGACCCCGGCATAGGCCCAGAAGATCGCGCGCCAGCCGGCCACGGCCTCGAGGGCCTGGCCGATCAGCGGCGCCAGCATCGGCACGATCATGAAGATCGTGAGCACCAGCGAGAGAATGCGCGCCATGGCCCGGCCCGCGTAGAGATCGCGCAGGATCGCCACCGCGATCACCCGCGGGCCGCCCGCGCCGAAGCCCTGCAGGAACCGGCCCGCGAGCATGGCCGTCGGCGTCTCGGCGGCGAGGCAGAGCAGGGTGCCCGCCAGATGCAGCCCCCAGCCGATCATCGCGGCCGGGCGTCGGCCGATGCTGTCCGACAGCGGGCCGAAGACCGGCTGGCCGAGGCCCATGCCGACGATCACGACGAGCACGACCAGCTGGCGGTCGTTGGCCGAGGCGAAGGCGAGATCCGCGGCGAGCGCGTCGAGCGCGGGCAGCACGGCGTCGATCGTCATGGCGACGACCGAGCTCATCAGGCCCAGGAAGACGACGAAGGCCAGCGGCGCGCGGCCGGCGGCGCGCTCCTCGGGGCTCGGCAGCGGCATGGGGCGGGCTCCTCTCGGCGGCGCTTATACCGCTCGCGCCGCGCCCGGGCGATGCCTATCTGGCGGGGAGCAGGACGAGAGGAGGCGAGAATGGGCGACTGGCTCGGATGCGTGGCGGCCGACCGCGGCTGCCTCGCGATGACGGGGGCCGACGCGGCGGCGGTGCTGCAGGGCGTGGTGACGAACGACGTGGACGCGGTGGCCGCGGAGCGCGCGGTCTACGCCGCCCTGCTGACGCCGCAGGGCAAGTATCTCTTCGACTTCTTCCTGACGCGGCGGGCGGACGGCGCGATCCGGATCGAGGCCGCGGCCGACCGGCTCGACGCGCTGGCCCGGCGGCTCGCGATGTACTGCCTGCGGCGCGACGCGGCGGTGGCGCGCGAGGACGCGACCGGCGTCGCGCTCGCCTGGCCGGCCGATGCGCCCGCGTCCCGGCCGGGGGCGTCGGCGTCCCGCCCGCCCGCCCCCGCCGCCGCCCCCGGCCGGGACGTCGCCGCGGTGCCGGACCCGAGGGACCCGTCGCTCGGGGTCCGCGTCTATGCGCCCGACCCGGCGGCGGCGCTCGCGGCGATGGGCGTGGCGGAGGGCGACCGGGCCGCCTACGACGCGCGGCGGATCGCGCTCGGGGTGCCCGAGACGGGGATCGAGCTGGTGCCCGAGGAGACGTTCATCCTCGAGGCCGGGTTCGACCGCCTGAACGGCGTCGATTTCCGCAAGGGCTGCTATGTCGGGCAGGAGGTGACGGCGCGGATGCGCCACAAGACCGAGCTCCGCAAGGGGCTGGTGCGCGTGGCGGTCGAGGGCGCGGCCGAGCCGGGCACCCCGGTGACCGATCCGGACGGCAAGCCGGCGGGCACGCTCTTCAGCCAGGCCGGCGGCGCGGGGCTCGCGCATCTGCGCTTCGACCGCGCCGGGGGGGAGCTGCGGGCGGGGGCCGCGTCACTCCGGCGGATCGTCTGAGGCCTCGGCGGCGAGCAGCGCCGCCAGGCCCTCGCGGTAGGTGGGATAGGCGAGGCGGACGCCGAGCTCCTCCTTGATGCGGGCGTTCGAGACGCGCTTCGACTCGGCGTAGAAGCTCCGCGCCATCTCGGTCATCTCCGCCTCCTCGAAGGGCACGGCCGGGGGCACGGGCAGACCGAGCAGCCCGGCCGCGTGGGCGATCACGTCCTCGGGCGGGGCCGCGAGATCGTCGCACAGATTGTAGACCGCCCCGGGGTTCGGCCGGGCGATCGAGGCCTCGAGCACGGTCGCGATGTCCTCGACATGGATGCGGGAGAACACCTGGCCCGGCTTGACGATCCGCCGCGCGGCGCCGGCGCGGACCTTGGCGAAGGGGCCGCGGCCGGGCCCGTAGATGCCGGCGAGCCGGAAGACGTGGAGCGGCAGGCCGGCCTCGGCGCGGAGCCGCATCCAGGCGCGCTCGGCGGCGAGCCGCCAGCGCCCGCGGCGCGTCGCGGGGCGGCACTCGGAGGTCTCGTCGACCCAGCCGCCCTCCCGGTCGCCGTAGACGCCGGTGGGCGAGAGATAGCCGGCCCAGTCGAGCCGGGGCGCGGCCTCGCGGAGCGCGGGCGCGAGCGCGTCGAGCACCGGATCGCCCGCCTCGCCCGGCGCCACCGAGACGAGGAGATGCGTCGCCTCCGACAGCGCCGGGCGCGGGTCCTCCCCCGGCCAGAGAAGCGCCCCGGCCCCGCTCGCGCGGATCCGGGCGGCCTTCTCGGGCGTGCGCGTGGTGCCGGTCACCCGCCAGCCGCGCGCGAGCAGGCGCCGGGCGAGCGCCTGCGCCGAATAGCCGTGGCCGAAGGAGAGGAGCGCGGGCATGGCCCGGTCTCGCGCGCGCCGGGTCCGGGCGTCAAGCCCCGCGGGCGGCCCGCCATTCCTCGGCGAGGGCCGGGTCGGCCGGCGCGCGAGCGGGCAGCGCCGAGGGGTCGAGCCGGCCGAGCGCCCAGAGCGCGTGGCCCGCGATCAGCGGATCGGGGTCGGCCGCGAGGCGCGCGGCGGCCGGCACGAGGGCGGGGCGCGCCGCGTTGCCGATCGCGACCGCGACATTCCGCAGGAACCGCGCGCGGCCGATCCGCTTCACCGGCGAGCCGGCGAAGCGGGCGCGGAAGGCCGCGTCGTCGAGCGTGGCGAGCTCGGCGAGGAGCGGCGGCTCGGCCTCGCGCGGGGCGTAGGCGGCGTGCGCCTCGGCGGCGAAGCGGTTCCAGGGGCAGACGGCGAGGCAGTCGTCGCAGCCGTAGATCCGGTTGCCGAGCAGCGGCCGGTAGCGCCGCGGGATCGGGCCCTTGAGCTCGATCGTGAGATAGGAGATGCAGCGCCGCGCATCGAGGACGTAGGGCGCCGGGAAGGCGGCCGTCGGGCAGATGTCGAGGCAGCGCCGGCAGGTCCCGCACCGGTCCGGGTGGGCCGCGTCCGCGCCGAGATCGAGCGTGGTGAAGATCGCGCCGAGGAAGAACCACGACCCGAGCCGGCGCGAGACGAGGTTGGTGTGCTTGCCCTGCCAGCCGAGCCCCGCGGCCTCGGCGAGCGGCTTCTCCATCACCGGCGCGGTGTCGACGAACACCTTGATCTCGGGCGCGGGCCCGTCCTCGGCCGCCCGCGCGATCAGCCGGCGCCCGAGCCGCTTCAGGGCCTTCTTGACGACATCGTGGTAGTCGCGGCCCTGCGCGTAGACGCTGATCGCGCCGCGCTCGCGCCGGTCGAGAACCGCGAGCGGGTCGTGGCCCGGCGTGTAGGGATGGGCCAGCATCACCACCGAGCGCGCCTCGGGCCAGAGCGTCGCGGGGTCGGCGCGCCAGTCGAGCCGGTCCTCCATCCACCCCATCGCGCCGTGATGGCCGGCGGCGACCCAGTCGCGCAGGCGCAGCCCCGCCGCGACGACCGCGCGGGGCGTCGTGATGCCGAGATCGGCGAAGCCGGCGGCGCGGGCCTCCGCCGCCAGGTCGGCGCGGAGCGCGCGCGCGGTGGCCGCGCGGTCGGTGGGGGCGTCGCTCATGGGTCCCACATAAGGCGCGGGGCCCGGGCGGCGCCACCCGGGGCGTGTCAGCGTCCGGCGACGCGGTTGGCGGTGACGGCCGCGCCGAATTGCGGGGTGCGGCCGGAGAAGTCGATCCGGTCCGACGGGGTCGGCTCGGGCAGGGTGCAGGCGCCCATGAGGGCGACGAGGGCGCAGGCGGTGGCGGCGCGGATCGGGCAAAGGCGGAGACGGGCCATGGCAGAGCTCCGGGTGGGGACGCGGCGGATATATGGGTCGCGGACGGCCTCGGTCAGGGGCCCGTGATGCGATCCGAGGAGAGGCCGGCGCCGACATGGCCGCCCACCTTGTCCGCGGGGCCGTTGGGCCCGGCGAGGCGGGCGCAGGCGGCCGAGAGGACGGCGGCGGCGAGGACTGCGGCGGCGGTCAGGCGTCGGGACGCGGTGGTCATGGGGCGGACCTCCTTCGCTGGCATGACCGCGAAGTGGGGGTCGGCCGCGACGGGGACCAAGTGCGTTTCACGATAAAATGCGCTGCCCGTGGGCAGGCACGGCCCGCCGGCTCAGAAATCGAGATCCGCGTAATGCGCGGGCGGGCGCGGGAAGCCGGGCAGGTGGTCGGCGAGGGGCCCGCGGAAGGACGGCCGCGACTTCATCACCGCGTACCAGTCCCGCACCGCCGGATACTCGGCCCAGGGCACGTCGCCCAGATAGTCGAGGCAGGAGAGATGCGCCGCCGCCGCCAGATCGGCCGCCGTCATCTTGGGCCCCGCGAGCCAGTTGTGCCCCTCGAGCAGGAAGGTGGCGTAGTCGAGATGCACGCGGATGTTGCGGCTGCCGGCCTTGAGGCAGGCGCCGTCGGGATACCCGGCGCGGGCGAGGCGCTTGGTCACGCGCTCGAACAGCAGGTTGTCGGTCACCTCGCGGGCGAACTTGTCGTCGAACCAGTCGATCACCCGGCGCACCTCGGCGCGCGCGAACGGGTCGGTGGGCAGCAGCGGCGGCTCGGGGATCGTCTCCTCGAGGAATTCGAGGATCGCGCCGGACCCGGCAAGCGTCCGGCCCCGGTCGGTGATCAGGACCGGCACCTTGCCGGCCGGGTTGAGCCGCAGGAAGTCGAGCCGGCGCTCCCACGGCCGCTCCTCGACGAGCTCGACCTCGACGCGCTTCTCGGCGAGCGCGAGGCGCACCTTCCGGCAGTAGGGCGAGAGGGGCAGGTGATAGAGGCGGTGCATCCGGGGCTCGGGCGTGGCGTCGCTCCTCTCTGCCCAAGCCCGCCCGCCCGCGCAAGGCCCGGGGACCGGCGGCCGGGCCTCAGGTCATGCCGACGAGGATGCCGACGAGCACGAGCGAGTAGACCAGCACGCTGCCGACGACGAGGCCGAGCGGGTAGTTCTTGCCCACCGCCGCCTGCGCCGCGACCTTGGCCTGGTCGAGGAGCTCGGGCCAGGTGTAGGAGACGAAATCGCCCTGGGTCATCATGGCGACCACCTTGCGGTTCTCGTCGACCACGGGCAGACGGCGGAACCGTTCGTTCGACATGATGCGCAGCCAGTCGATCAGGTTGTCGTCGGCGCGCGCCACGCGCACCTCGGTGGTCATGATCTCCTCGAGCTTCGTGCCCTCGGCGTCGCGGCTGGTCGCGACGATCTTGGTCATCAGGTCGCGCTCGGTGACGATGCCGATCAGCTTGCCCTCGCCGTCGGTGATCACCACCGAGCCGTAGTTCCGCTTCGCCATCTCCTGCGCGGCGGCGCGCACCGTCTGGTCCGGCCGCATCGTCAGCACTTCCGGCTTGCTCGCGTATTCGACGCGATCCTTGATCTTCATCCGTGCCTCCTCCTCTGCCTCGTGACTGAAACGTCACTTAGCCCGGGAGGTTGCGGGTCAATCGCCCGGGCCTCGGTCACTCGACGCCGCTCTCGTAGATCAGACGCTCGTCCATCGGCGCGACGCGCAGGATATTGGTCGTGCCCGGCATGTTGAAGGGCACGCCGGCCGTCACGATGATGTTGTCGGCCAGTTCGGCGAAGCCGTCGCGCTTCGCGGCGCGGATGGCGTTGACGACGGCGAGCTTGAACCGCTCGACGGGCGAGGTGATCACGCAGTGGAGCCCCCAGACCACCGAGAGCCGCCGCGCCGTGCCGTCGAACGGCGTGAGGGCGAGGATCGGCACGCTGGGGCGCTCGCGCGCGGCCAGCATCGCGGTGGTGCCCGAATGGGTGAAGCAGCAGATCGCCTTGACGTCGGTCGCGACCGCCACCGAGCGCGCGGCGGCGGTGATGGCGTCGGCGACCGTGCGGCGCTCGATGCCGACGCCCACCTCCATCGCGGCGCGGTAGAGCTCGCCCCCTTCGACGTTGCGGGCGATCGAGTCCATCATGGCGACGGCGTCGACCGGATAGTCCCCCGCCGCCGATTCGGCCGAGAGCATCACCGCGTCCGCGCCCTCGTAGATCGCGTTGGCGACGTCCGAGACCTCGGCGCGCGTCGGCATCGGCGAGGCGATCATGCTCTCGAGCATCTGCGTCGCCACGATCACCGGCTTGCCGACGCGCCGGCAGTCGCGGATCAGGCGCTTCTGGATCGGCGGCAGCTCGTAGATCGGCATCTCGACGCCGAGATCGCCGCGCGCGACCATCACCCCGTCGACCAC
>CAZWDE010000049.1:0-14054 GCA_964632555.1 uncultured Limibaculum sp. | reverse complement strand
GACGATGCCGTGCAGGAGCCGCGCCATCACCCGGCCTCCGCGAGCGCCGCGGCCCCGCCGCCCGGCGGCGCGGCCGCGTCGCCGTCGCGCCGGATGCGGGCGAGGAGCACCGGCGCCTCCGCGAGGCCGGCTGCGGCGAGCGACTGCCGTGCCCGGTCGACCGCCGCGATCCGGTCCCGCGCCGCGGCCAGGGCCCCGAGATCGGCCGCGTCTCCCGCACCGCGATCCGGATGCGCCGCGGCAACCCGCGCGCGGAAGGCGCGGCCGAGCGCGCGCGCGCCCTCCGCTGTCACGCCGAGCAGGCCGCGCGCGGCCGCGAGATCGGCGGGCGCGGGGCGCTCCACGGCCACGGCCGCGAAGCTGACCGGCGGGAGCGGGCCGACGAGACGCACGCGAAGCCCTTCGGGCCAGACGGCGTCGATCGCCTCGAGCGCGCGGTCGAGCTCGTCGAGGCGATCGGGATCGGCGAGGATCGCCGCGTTGACGAGCGTCTCCGCGCCGTCGAGCGGCAGCGCGAGCCGATCGGCGCTCGCGCGCGCCAGGGCGGCCGCGAAGTCCTGCCCGAGCCGCTGCCTCAGCCGCTCCGCCGCCGCCGCGTGCGCGCGCCCGAAGGGGCCCGCGGGCAGGCCGGCGAACTCGCGCTCGCCCGCGAAGCGGCGGAGCGCCGCCGCCGGATCCCAGGCCACCGTCACCTGATACTGCCGCAACCCGCCGACCGCGCGCAGCGCCTCGCCCAGCCGGGCGCTGTTGGCGACGAGAAATCCCGGCGCCTCCACGGCGTCCAACGGCGTTGCGGTCGCGGCGGGGAGGAGCGGGCCGAACGCCATCAGTCGCTCGAGCCAGCGCTGCCGCGCGAGCATGGCCTCGGCAACGGCGCGGCGCGACGCGCGCGCCGTGCGCGGCCCGGCCGGCGCGAGGATCGCCGCCAATTCCCCGCGCACGACGGCGACCGGCGGGGGATCGAGGCGCTCCGCGGCCCGGCGGCCCGCTGCCGCCGCCATGATCCCCACGAGCTCTGTCTGGGCCATCCGATCTCTCCTCAGCTTGCCGCGGCTCCGGGCCCGGCGCTCCTCGAACCCCGCGGTCGCCCGAGGGGGCGCGCGCCTCTCCACCCTTCGAGATGACGGCGCCGGACGTTGCGCGCCGTGCCCTCGGTTTTCGAAACCCACATCGCGAGCGCCCGCGCGTTCATCAGCCCGACACAATGCGCGGCCACGCGCGTCTCCGGCGGCTTCCCGCCCGAAGTTTCGTCATGCTCATGCGCGATCCCGTCGCTGACCACGATCGACGGCGCGGCACACAAGGCACCGGCGGGCCAGGCGCAGAGGCGCGGATTGCTGTCGCCCGGGTGCTTGAAGACGGTCTCGGGCGCGTCGACCGCGGGGACGCGCGGGCTTGCGGCGGAGGCCACGGCCGGTGGCAGCCGCGTCGTGCCGCTCATCGAGGCGCCGACGAGGAGGAGGCCGCGCGCCGGGCGGGTGTCCAAGCCTTCGAAGAGGTCCGGCGAGCGGATTCGCCGCTCTGCCCTCCCGCGCACACGCGCAACCCGCAGGTCGAGCCCGCCCATACCGCGATGCGGCCGCTCGCGAGCCTCCGGCCGCGCCAGCGACACGCGGGTGTCGAGCGTCACGATCCCGCAGGGCGCCGGATCGCAGGCACACACGCGCACGGCGACCGCAGCCACGAGGCCCGCACCGGGCTGAGCGACGCCGCCGATGCCGAGCCCGGCCGAGCAAAGCCGCGGCGGAGGCGCCTTCGCGATCGTCGCACGCTCGCGGGTGCGCGCGCCCGCCTTGCCGCGCCCGGTGCCGCAGGAACCGACCGCGAGGACGGGCTGCGCGGCGTCCCGCACTGCCATGGCGCGGGCGAGGGACGGGCATCGCCCTGTGACGACACGCGCTCTGCCGATGCGGCGCTCCAGCGTGGGCGTAGCCGCGGGCGCGAGCCGCGCACCACCGCGCGCGGGATCGGCGAGATCGGGCGCCCCGGCGCGGTATGCGGGGGCAACGGCCTTTGCTGCGGGCAAGGCTTCGGTCATCGCCGCTCCCCCAGCGCTGCCTGCAGCCGATCGATCAGTTCGGCCTCGGCCGCCTCGAAGGCCGCCTCGTCGAGCGTGCCGGCCTCCAGCTCGCGCTCGAGGCGCTCGAGCTCCGCGCGCAACCGCGCGGGATCGTTGCGCTCGCGGTCGGCCGCCTCGGCGACCTGGCGCGCGAGCCAGAGGCTGCCGGAGATCGGCAGCGCAACCGGCAGAGCGAGGAGGCGAAGGAGCATCGCGCCGGCTCAGCCGTGGGCGGCCGCGGGCGCGGGCGCAATCGCCGCGATCTCCGCGGCCACGAAGCTGCTCGGCGGCGACGGGCCGACGAGGCGGGCCGCGACCCGGTCGCCGGGCAGCGGAAGCACGGCATCGGCGGCCCGGGCGAGCGCGGCCTCCAGCGCCTCCTCCTCGGCAGCCCGGATCAACAGGCTCGCCCGCAAAACCTCGATGTCCTCGGCCGGCGTCTCGCGCCGGCGATCGAGGGCGACGGCCTCGAGCGCTGCCCACGCCCGGGCCTCGGCGGCGTCGCGCCAGGCCGCGAGATGCCCGCCCACGCGCCGACCGAGCTCGATCCGCGCCGGTCGCGCCGCCTCGCCGAGCGGCGCGAGACGGGCGAACTCCTCCCGAAGGGCGGGCTGTTCGGCGACGACCGCCTCGATCGCCGCCTGCCGATCGGCCCGGAGGCGCACGGCGAACTCGACGCAGCCCGACAGGCGCTCGATCTCCGCGAGGATCGCCGCGGCGCGGGGCGCGACCTGCGCGGCCAGCGCCGCCGCGTCCCCGACCACCTGTCCGAAGCGCATCGGCAGCAGAGTGGCCGCGCGTCCCGCCGCCTCGAGCGCGCGCATGTGCGCCAGCAGGTTCCGGCGCGCGGGGCGGAGATCCTCGGCCAAGGTCTCGGCGACGATCGCGGCCAGCGGGCCGGCCGCCGCGATCCGGGGCGGGCCGAGGTCGCGGGTCGCGGGCAGCGGTGCGAGGGCGGCCGCGAGCGCCGCCTGGTCTGCGCGCCGGCCGAGACCGAAGAGACAGAGCCCGCGGCTCATCGCGCGCCCCCCGCGCCGGGGGCGATCCGCCCGCGGAGCTCCAGCACGCCGTTCTCCACCGACTGCGCAAGGGTTGCCGGATCGAGCTCGGCCGGGATCTCCACCACGGCCTCGAACCGCTCCCGACCCCGCGCGGTCAGCCGAAGCGCGCGCCCGTCGATCTCCACCGCGACGCCCTCGGGCGCGACGCCGGGCAGCTCGGCCGTGAGCACCCATTCCCCGTGCTCGACACGGGTGTCGACGCGCGGCGCGCGGGCCGCCGGCCCGTCGGCCGCGGGGCCCGAGCCTCCGGGCGGGGGTGGAGATGACGGCGTGTCCAGTGCCGTCGCGACCTCGAGCCCGCCCATGCGGACCCGCACGCGCGACTGCACCCGCAGCGGGCCGGCGCCGGGATCCGCCCCGGAGCCGCCGCCCGGCGAGCCAGCCTCGGGCGGGCGCGGCGTGTCGGCGGTCGTGCCGAACGCGGCCTTGAGGCTCGCGAAGATCTCGCCGAGGCGGGCCTCGATCTCGTCGAGTGCGGCGCGTCCCTTGGGCCCGTCGCGCTTGGTCATGGGCAGGCTCCTTGCTGTGCGGGGGTGGGCTCAGCCGCCGATGCGGTCGAGTCGCGACTCGAGCGCCGAGAGGCGCGCGGCGAGGTCCTCCCCGGGCGCGGACGCGGACCCGCCCGCGTCGCCCGCGCAGCGCGGGCCGGTCAGGCGCGGATCGTGCTCCCACCAGTTGATGCCGAGCTCGCGCGCCTTGTCGACGCTGGCGATCAGCAGGCGCAGACGGATCGAGAGAAGCTCGATGCCCACCAGCGACACGGTGACGTCGCCCGCGATCACCACGCCCTTGTCGATCACCCGTTCGAGAATGTCGGCCAGACTGTCGGCGTGGATCGAGCTGGTAACCGGGCCGCTCATTGGGGTCCTCCCGCCTTGTCCTCGCGATTGTATCGTCGGATCCGGGCGATCTCGGAGACCTCGCCGGCCGCGGTCAGGCTGACGCGGTAGGTCGCCAGGAGATCGTTGTCGCCGAGCCGTGCCGGCGCCTCGACGATGTCGAGGAGCACCTGCCAGTGCTCGCCCGCCCGCGCGCAGGAGACGACCTGGTCGACCGGGCGGTCGGTGAGCAGCGCGAGGCTGTCGCGGGCCGTCGCCACGATCGCGGCGAGCGAGGGCTCGGGCGCCGCGCCGTCGGCCGCGGCGAGGGAGCCGGACTTGGCCGACACGCTCAGGCCTCCCCGCAGCGGTCGAGAAGACGCGCGCAGCATTCCACTGCGTCGCGCGTGGCGCGCGCCAGGTCGGCCTCGGCGGCCGATGCGCGTCGGCGGTGCCGCGCAAGCTCGTGCGCGAGCCGTTCCCGCTCGAATTCGAGACGCACGAGCGCCTTGGCCGCGGCCACGCCGGACCGCGCCGCGGGCCGCGCATGGGTCAGCCGCCGGGGCGGCAACAGGGGCGGTCTCGCTCTCATGTGGCAGTCTCCGTGCCGGGCGCGGGCGTCCGGCTGGCGCGAAGGATCTCGGCGCGAACGCGCTCGAGGCAGGTGCCATGGGCGTCGGGGTCGGGCCCGTTGGGGCAGCGCGACTCGAGCACGTCGAGGCAGATCTGGACGAAGCGCTCGTCGCGCCCCGCAGACTCGATCCCGAGCGCGGCCACGATGCGGCCGATCATGATCGCGGTGCGGATCGAGGGCGGGTTGCCGCCCGGGATCGCCTCGCGCACGGCGCGGAGGAGCCCCACGATCACGCGGGCCTGGCCCGGCGCCACGCCGGTGCGGAAGGCGACGATGCCGGCCTCGGTCTCCGGGCCGCAGAGGGAGACGTCGACCGAGACCATCCGGTCGAACAATGCGTCCGGCGCCGCTCGCACGCCCGTGTATTCGTCTGGGTTCGACGTGAAGATCGCCCGGAACTCCGGGTGGGCGCGAACCACGCGCTCCTCCCGGAGCGGGCTGGTGACGTGGACCACCCGCTCCTCCAGCGCGGCGAGGAGAACGTTGTTGGTCTCGGGCGGCGAGCGGGTGAACTCGTCGTAGACGAGCGTGTGCCCGCCCGCCATCGCCGTCAGCAGCACGCCGTCGACCCAGAGGGCGCGCGATTGCTCCTCGCTGCGCAGCACGCTCTGCACGTATCGGTCGCGCAGGCGACGCGTCTCGTGGCCCACCTCGCGGCCGAGAAGATCGGCCGAGGCCAGCGCGTGATCGCCGGTGACGACCGTGACCGGCCGGCCGATCTCGTGCGCCACGCGCATTGCGAGCGTGGTCTTGCCCATGCCGGCGCGGCCGCGGAAATGGACCGGGATGCCGAGCGCGAGATAGGCATGCGCCCGGCTGCGGAGCGAGGCGATCTCGCGATCCTCGAAGAGATCGGGGTGCGTTCCTTCGGCCGACCCCGAGGCGGGGGCAGCCGGGCCGCCGGCGCGTGCCCCCGGGCCGGCGGCAGGCGCCATGGCCGCTCGGCCGGGACGCCGGGGACCGGCTGCGCGGGCGGGGCGCCGGGCGGCGGCTGTCGGGTCGGGTTCGCTCAACTCGGGTTCTCCGGGCAGGATCGGTCGCTCGTCCGGCTTAGCCGGAAATGGTTACGGCCCGCTGAACCGCGTGGCGCGTCCCGAGCGGGTGGCGGTCCACTCGGCGATGCAGTGCCCGACGAGGTCACGATAGAGTTGCCGCGCGGCAAGCCGGCGAGACCGGCTGCCGAGCTCTGCGGCGGCGGCGAGAGCGCCCAGACGGCGCCGGCGCGAGCGCGGCGCGGCCGACGCGATCAGATCCGGCTCGAGGGTCTCGAGAAAGGCCGCGATCCCGTCGAGATCGGCAGAGGAGGCCGCGTAGCCGCGGCGCGCATCGCCCGCCCGGATCTCGACCCCGACCGCGAGGCCGCCGGCCGCGCGCGACCAGAGCGCGATCGACATCGCGAGGCCCGCGACCGCGGCGGACCGCTTGGCGAGACGCCGCCCGCGGAAGCGGAGCGGCGTGGACCCTGCCCGCCCGAGCGCGACCACGCCGAAGCCGCTCGCCCCTCCGCCGGCGGAGACGGTGCCGCCCGGTCCGCTCATGCTCCCCTCCGTGCCGGACCCGGCGGCCGTCGACCGTGAGCGATCGATCCGGGTCTGCGTGGCGGGGCCTCGATCGACCATCGTCTCCACGGGGTTAACGCCGGCCGTCACGGCTCACGACCAGTCGGCGAGCTTGCCCATCTCGGTGCGCGGCAGCCTCGGCCCGAGATTGAGGCGGGCCGGCCGCTCGGGATCGCTCAGGCACGCCGCGATGGCCGCGCGCAGCTTCCGCCGGAACGCGTCCTCGCGCACGGGCTCGCCGAGAATCCCGGCATCGGCCGGGACGACGAACGCCTTGAGGCGGGCGCCGGCGCCTTCACCGTCCGGCCTCACGGCGCAGTCGGCCACGAGATCGAGCGCGGCGATGGCGTTGCGCACGCGCGCGGGAAACACGTTGACGCCGCCCACCTGCACCGCCGCGTCGCGTCGCCCCGCGACGCGGAAGCGCCCGGGCGTGGTCGGCTCCAGCCGGTCGGGCGGCGCGACGGGCGTGCCGTCGATCCGCCGGACGATCGGCTCGAGCCCCTCCGCCGGCCCGGCAAGATGCGGGAGCAGCGCGAAATCGGCCTCCGCCGCCTCGCGGATCCCGATCCCCGCGGTCTCGGTCGACCCGTAGATCTCGACGAGGCGACCGAGGCCGCGCTTGGCGAGGGCGGACCAGAGGTCGGGCGGCGCCGGGGCGCCGGACGCGACACCGGCGACGCCCGGGGGCATCGATGCGCCCGAGCGAAGGATGAGCGACCAGTGGAAGGGCGTGGCCACGACGAGATCGCCTGGGGAAAGCCCGGCCACGACGCTGCCGGGCCCGGCGGCGCGCCGGTCCACCACCGGCCAGCCGTGGAGCGCGGGGCCGAGAACCCCGAACAGGAACCCGTAGATGTGGTGGGGCGGCACCACCGAGACCACACGGCGGATCCCCGGGAAAAGCGCCGGCTGCGCGGCCACCTCGTCGAGCAGATGGGCCGCCCGGTGCACGATCGTGCGGGGCGCGCCGGTCGAGCCGGAGGTGTCGAAGGCGAGGCGCTCGGCCGCCGGGTCGCCGAGCCGTCCGTAGCCCGCCGCGACGATGTCGCACCAACCGCCGAGTGTCCGCTCGATCAGCAGGTAGTCCTCGACCCCGCTCAGATGCAGCTGGAAGGCGCGGTTGACCCGCGCCACGAGTTCGAGCCGCGCCAGGCTGTCGACGCCGAGCCCCTCTTCGTCCACCGGTGTGCCCGCTCGCCAGCCCGTCCACTCGGCGGGCGCGACCCGCCGGCCGCGCTGGCGCCCCAGCTCGTCGGCGACGAGCGCGATCAGCGGCCGCAGCAGGACGCCCCGCGGGTCGTCGGCGAGGAGCGCGGCGAGGCCGGCCGGGGCGGGGCGCCGCACGGCGAAGGCGGCCGGCTCGCGCAGGTCTTCGCTCATGCGCGGCTCCCTCTCGCCGGCGGACCTCAGCCCTGGCCCTCGAGCTCGTGGAGGATCTCCCCCAGAAGGCCCGCATACTGCGCGCGCGCCGCGCCCGCCCTGGCCATCAGGGCGAAGCCCTGGCCCGCGAGCTCGGCCGGGCTCATCGGACGGTCCCCGGGAAACAGGTCGACCCGGATCTCCTCGGCGGCGTCGTAACCCTCGAGCGCGTCGAGGACGTCGTCGAAACTCTCGCACTCCCACACCCGAACGCGGTCCCGCTCGTCCTCCGAAGCGAAGAAGATCCGGACGGCCGCCACGAATTTCTGCGCGCGGGTCCGATAGATGTTGATCTCGTACCAGAACGGGCTTCCCGGCACGAAGCTCATCGCCATGCAGAGCTCCACACCCTCGAAGGTGAGGGGCCGGCGCCCGCTGCGCATGATGCGGAAGGTGGGAAGGGCCATCGGCTCGGGCGCCGCGCCGCCGTCGTGCATCTCGAAATTCGGCATCGGGGTCATGGATCATCTCCGGTTTCGTTGGCGGAACTGGGCGGCGCTGCGCGAAGCGCGGCCTCGACGAGGCGCCGGATGTCGCGGCGAAGCGCGGCCGCGACGTCGGCGAGGGCGGGGTCGGGCGCGCCCTCGGCGGCGGCGAGGCCCGGCCACGCGGCGGCCGGGTCATAGGCGGCGACGGTGCGCGCGAGGTCCTCGGGGCCGCGCAGCCGCTCGACGAGGTGGATCGGGCGCGCCGCCACCCCCTCCGGAACCAGCGTCGCGAGCCGCAGCAGCGTCTCCCCCGCCCCTGTGAGGTAGAGGGCGAATTCCTGCCGGATCGCGCCGGCGCCGCGCGGCGCCGCCCGCTCGGTCGCGCGATGGAGAAGGCACACCCCGTCGAACGTGACGGGGCGCCGGCCGTCGCAGCGAAGGCGATGGCGGATCGTCGCCTCCGCGGCCGGATCCTGTTCGAGCGACGCGGGCACCGGCGGCGCAGGTGGCGCGGCCGGCACGGGCCGGGACCGCGGCACGCGCGCGGACGCGCGCCGGCCGGCCCGGAAGAGCGCCTTCAGCTCCGCCGCAACGATCACGTGGGCCTGCTGCCCGAGATTTCCTGCGGCACTCCCGCTCATGACCACATCCCCGCCGGCCGAAGGCGGCACGTCCGGTCTCACGCGCGCTTGACGAAGATCCAGCAGCCGTTGCCGTCCGCCGCGGCCTTCAGGTGGATCCGCACCTTCACGTTGGCGCCCTTGTAGGCGAACTGGTAGTCGAACAGCGTGTTGACCTGGCCGGTTTTCGCGAATTTCAGGAATTCGGAATAGAACCGCTTGCCCTTGGCGCATGGGGCGATGTCGTTGAAGAAATTCTTGCCGATCACACTGGCGGG
The DNA here is from genome assembly GCA_964632555.1 of uncultured Limibaculum sp. Taxonomy (GTDB): domain Bacteria; phylum Pseudomonadota; class Alphaproteobacteria; order Rhodobacterales; family Rhodobacteraceae; genus Thermohalobaculum. The sequence goes on along the minus strand of CAZWDE010000049.1, from coordinate 5,175 downwards.
CTCACGGCCCGCGATCAGCCCCTCGGCCTTGTTGTACTTGTGGATCTTGCCGGTTCGGTCGACCAGCACGGCGCCGAACGGCAGATATTCCGCCCGTCGCGGCTCGGCCTGCAGGATGTTGTCGATGTCGTTCGCGCCGAAGGGGATGATTTCCATGGGTCCGGTCCTCTGCTGGTCGGGTCACTCGTGCGGCGGACGGTCGAAGGCGCCGTCCACATTGGCCAGGAAACTGTCGGTCCGCGTCTTGGACTGGTCGAAGACGCGTTCCATCGACTGGCGAAGCTCGGGATCGGCGGTCCTCGGGCGTCCCGCCGGCGAGATCCAGCGGTAATCCATGGTGCCGAGGCTCACGAGGCACTGCGGGATCTGCTCGAAGCGGTCCTGCGCGTCCTGCTTCACGATTTCGAGCTCGATCTCGTCGGTCTCCCCGAGATCGTGGAGGGTCTCGAGTTCCATCAGCTTGCCGTCGGCCTCGGCCCTCGCGGTCCGCGCGATGATCTCGGTGGCGGCTTCGAGGACCCATTCCGCGTGGGCGCCGCGCACGACGAGATCGAGTTCTCCGAATGTGAACTCGTAACGACCATTCGCCCGCGTCAGGCGACCGATATCGTCCATAATTCGTCTCCTGTTTCGGCCGGCGGCCCGCGACGGACGCCACCACCATCCAAGCGACGGCATCTCTACGCGGACGCCCGTAAAGGCTTGATTATTGGCGACAGGGCGACGCGAAGAAGTTACGGGCGATTTTCGTAAGCTTCTCGACATCAGGCGCCTGCTGGTGGCGATCGGTTAACCTTCCGCGCGTAGTGCTGGGGCGAGGGAGGTGCGGATGAGCGAGTCGCAACCGGAACGGCCGCCGACCGTCGAGCTCGGCGCGGCCCCGCTGGGCCTTGCCGACGCGCTGGCGATCGCCCGCGGCACGGCCCGCGCCGAAATCGCACCGGCGGCGCGCCGGCGGGTCGCAGAGGGCCACGCCCGGCTGCGCCGCTGCATCGGGGAAAACCGGCTCGTCTACGGGATCACGACAGGCTTCGGCCCGCTCGCCGACCGGCACGTCGGCCCGGGGGAGATCCCGCGTCTCCAGCGCAACCTGATCTACCACCTCGCGACGGGCGTCGGGCCGCCGGCCGACTGGACCACCGCCCGGATGGTGGCGCTGGCGCGGCTCTCTTCCCTCCTCCACGGGCTCTCCGGCGCCTCGCCCGCGCTTGTCGAGCGGCTCCTCCGGCTCCTCGCCTCGCCCTATGCGCCGCGCATGCCGCTCAAGGGGACGGTGGGCGCGAGCGGCGATCTGACGCCGCTCTCCCACCTCGCCCTGGCGATGATGGGCGAGGGCGACTTCGTCGACGTTTCCGGGGCGCCCGTGGCGGCGGCGGCCGCGGAAGCCGCGCTCGGGGGATGGCTCGGCCTCGAGCACCGCGACGGGCTCGCCCTCGTCAACGGCACCTCGGCGATGACGGCCGTGGCAGCGCTCAACGCCGTGGAGGCGGACCGGCTCGCCGGCGCCGCCGAGGCGCTGTCGGTCGGGACGGCCGAGCTCCTCGGGGGCCGCGCGGAAGCGTGGGACCCCCTGCTCGGCGCGGTCCGCACCCACCCTGGACAGATCGAGACGCACCGTCGCCTCGCCTGGCTCGCCGAGGGCAGCGCGCGTCTTTGTCGCGCGCGCGCGGCGGAGACCCGCCTCGATGACGCGGTCGGACCCGCGGCCGGCGCGCCGCTTCAGGACGCCTACACGCTGCGCTGCGTGCCCCAGATCATCGGCGCCTGCCGCGACGCGCTTCGCTTCCACGAGGACGTGACCCTTCGGGAGCTGAACGCCGTGACCGACAATCCGGTCTTTCCCGAGGACGGAATACCGCTCCATGGCGGCAATTTCATGGGCCAGCCAGTCGCCATCGCATCCGACGCGCTCTCGGCGGCGCTCCTCAGCCTCGCGGGTCTCGCGGAACGGCAGGTGGCGCGGCTCACCGACGAACGCCTCAACGGCGGGCTTCCGGCGTTCCTCTCGCGCGGCCGCCCCGGCCTCGAGAGCGGGCTGATGGGCGCGCAGGTGACCGCGACCGCCATCCTCGCCGAGATGCGAACGCGTGCCATCCCGGCCTCCGCCCAGTCGCTGTCCACAAACGCCGCGAACCAGGATGTGGTCAGCATGGGCACGATCGCGGCGCGCAACGCGCGCGCGCATCTGGAGGACCTTTCGCTCATCCTGGCGATACTCGGCCTCGCGGTCGCCCAGGGGGTCGAGATCGTCGGCGGACCCGACGGTTTCTCCCGCGCCGCACGGGCCTGTCACCGCGCGGTGCGGGCGCTGAGCGGACCACTGGAGCACGACCGCCCGCTTGCCGGCGATATCCAGCGCGTGGCGGATCGCTTTCGCCGGTCGCACATCTTCGATGATGGGCCCGCGTTCGCCGTCGCGCCCTGAAGCCGGTCAGGAATTCACGATCGGCGCGCCGCCCCGCCGCACCGGCTTGGAAGCCGCCTGGGAAAGCCGGTTGAGATGCGTGGCCGGACCGAGACCACGCGCTTCGGGCGCCACATCGGTTGGGCGCCGCCCGGCTTCGGTGCGCTGCGGCTTCAGTTCTTCGATCGACCCGCGTGCGGGAATCGCGTGGCAGAGGTCGACGGGATCTGGAGGCATCGGCCGCAAAAGCGATCGCCTCGGTGATCCGACACAATTCGTCCGGGCCCGGCGTGGGATGGTTCGCAGGGCAGTAAGGTAAAACCAGATCGACGGTCGCGCCGCCCCCTCAACCGACCCGTGTGCGCCTCGACGGAGCGGCCGCGTCGGCAGGGCGTTCCGCATTTTCAGGATCATCGCCTGCCTGCTCCACGGTGGGAACGCCGCATCCGGCGGCATCGGGATGCTCTCCTCCGCCCGCGCAGTCCTCCATGCCCGAAGCGCGATCGTCTTCGTCATCGGCGTCAGAAAGCCCGCCCGCCCCCCAATCGTCGCGGGCCCGCGTTGCGTCAACGTCTGCCCATTGGTCCCCGCCGATCGAAGCCGCGTCGGGTGCGCCGTCTGCGTCGTCCCATGCCGGCACGTCGTCCGCTTCGGGGGCGTCCGCGGGCGACCCGTCGGGGGCCGGCAGCCGATACGTCGCGACGGACGCGGCAAGCGCGCCGGCCTCGGTGGTCAACTGCTCCGCCGTGGCGATGGCCTCGTCGGCCGAGGCCTTGCTCCACTCGATCGAATGCAGCAGCTTGCCGATCTCCTCGTTGATCTCGGCCGCGCTGTCCGCTTGGCACTCGATCTCCCGCTCGACCTCGCGCATCAGCGCCGCGGCCCGCTCGATCTTCGGCAGCAGCGCCTGCAGGGCGCGATCGGCCCGGTCGGAGACCTCGAGCGTGTGAGCCGACAGGGTGCCGATCTCGTCGGCGGTGGCGCGCGCGCGCTCGGCAAGACGGCGCACCTCGCCCGCGACCACGGCAAAACCGCGCCCGTGCGCCCCCGCGTTGGCCGCCTCGATCCCCGCATTGATGGCGAGAAGGTCGGTGCGCTGCGCGATCTCGCCCACCACGGCGTTGCGCTCGGTGATCGATTTCATCGCGACGAGCGCCTCGGCCACGGCGCCGATGCTTTCCCGCGCCTCCCGGGTGACGGCCTCGAAGAGCTGCGCCGAAGTCTCCGCCGATCGGGCACAGCGCGCGAAGCCCGCCGTCGCCGCCGTGGTCCGCGCGCGCACCGCGTCGGCGCCCCGCGTCTGGATGCCGGCCTGTTCGGAGATCGTCTCTGCGCTCGCCGAGAGCTCGAAGGCCGAGCATTCCACCGTGCTCGCGTGATCGCGCACGGCGGCCACGAGGGCGGCGAGGTGGTCGAGATGCGCGTTGAGGACGCAGGCCATGTGATCCTGTTCGCCCCGCGCCGGCAAGCGGCGGTCGAGCGCACCTCCGGCGACCGCCCGTATGGCGTCGATCTCGAGATCCACCGCGAGAAAGAAGTCGTTCATCCGTCGGAGCGTGTCCGACAGATAGTCCTCGCCCTCGACCAGCTCGAGCCGGCGCAGCGGCGCGCCTTGCGCCAGTGCCACGGCGTTGTCCCGGATCAGGTCGAGGCTCTGGCGCAGCGGCCGGACCAGCGATCCCCAGAGGAGCGCGGCGAGCCCAGCCATCACGACGGCGAGCAGGAGCGCCCCGAGCGCGACGGCGTGGTCCACGGCGGCTGCGAACCCCGGCGGTGTCGCGACACTGGCAAGCCAGGTTTCGCGAAGCGCCCCGATCGCCGCGGAGATGCGCCCGGGCGCGCCCGACGGCGGTGCCTGTTGAGGCTCGAGCGTGGCGAGGGCCGAGAGCGCCTCGGCCATGGCGGGCCAGCGGGCGCGAAAGGCCTCGGCCACTCCGCCGGGATCCGTCGTTTGCACCGCCGCAAGCCGGGTTCCGAGCTGAAGAAGCGCGGTCGCCTCGGCGGCGAGATCCTGCGGGACGGCGCCGCGATCGGCGTCTCCGATCTGACGGGCCGCCACACGTTCGGCGAACGCGCCGAGATCGCCGAGGAAGAGCGCCCGTCGGAGCGCCGCTTCCTCCCCCGCGAGCGCGGCCTGGCGACCCCACGCGCTCACGACCAGCGAGGCGACCACGAAGGCCAGACCGGCGATGAAGGCCGCGACGGCGAGCACCGTCACCCGTTGCAGTCGGTTGAGCCGGATCAGTCCCGTCATCGCATCGTCCTATCGCCGCTCCTTCGCCCCGGCTGTCCGCCGCAGATGCCGGAAGCCGGTACGGCCGCCCCCGCTCAGCGAGGGGCGCCGGGATCGCGCCACGCTGCCGAGCCCGCCGCCGCCGCCCAGGCGCGCAGGTCGATCAGCTGGCCGACAAGCCCGAGGCGCTCGCCGAGCGCGTCGAGATCGGCGGCCGCGAGATCGGCTCTCGAGCGCACGCCGGCGCGGGCGAGGAGGCCGATCAGGCCCGGCCCGATGCCGGGCAGCTCGGCGAGATCGCTCGGGGGCTCGACCGCCTCGGGCACATCGCCGCCCGACCTGCCCTGCGCTCCGGCATCGGCGGCGCCCTGCGGCTCCTCCGCAGCGGCATCGTCCGGCGGCGGAGCCGCCGCGCCGGCGGCGGACAGCGAGAGATCGGCGGCCTTGGCCGAAACCGCGATCGCCCGCGCGCCGGCCGGCGGCACCGGCCGAGCCGGATCGGCGGGCGCGTCCGCCGACGACGGTGGGCCGTTCGGCG
>CAZWDE010000048.1:0-14073 GCA_964632555.1 uncultured Limibaculum sp. | reverse complement strand
CCGCTACGGCGCCGGGATGCCCCCCGCCGTGCCTATGACCCCGCAGTAACGCGCCTACACCTCGCCTACCTGGTACACGCCCGGCCGCTGACACGCGCGCGGCCCGGGCGCGCCCGCGCCGGACGGGCAGGGCGCCGCGGCCGCGGGCGGCGCCGGCTGCCGGCCGGCCGAGGCTTGCCGTGCGGGGGCGGAGCGGCCTATCTGCGGCGGCGCCGACCGAGCCGAAGGACCGCCCGATGCCGTCTCCGAAGGATCCCGCCCGCCCGTCCCGCGCGGCCGGCGCCGTCTCGATCGCGGCGATGGCGGGCCTCGCGCTGCTGCTGCTCGCGGATTTCCGCCACGGGCACAACCTGACGGCCGACGACACGAGCTGGCAGCTCCTCGCCTGGGAACTCTCCCTGACCGAGACGGTCGAGCGGGTCTGGGCCTCGGCGACGGAGAAGCAGCGGATCCCGATCTTCTTCTCGAGCCTCTGGTCGATCTCGGTCTCCGGGGCGATCGACCGGCCCGAGATCCGCGCGCTCAATCTCGCGGCGCTCGTCGCCGCCTTCGGGCTCTTCGCGCTCCACGTCGCGCGCCTCTTCGGGCCGAGAGCGGGGCGGGCGCTGGTGCTCGTGGCGCTGGCCGCCACCCCGCTCGCCTATCTCCACATGCCGCCGACGAGCTATTTCTTCTTCCCGACGGTGCAGACGGCGGCGTGGCTCGCGATCCGCCTCGGCGTGCTGGCGACGCGGCCGGGCCGCGCGGCGCACTGGGCGCTCCGGGCGGCGGAGGCCCTCGCGCTGCTGTCGAGCGAGTACGTGCTGTTCCTCGCCGCGCCGCTGATGCTGTTCCAGGGGCTCGCCGCGGCGCCGGGCGAGGGGCGGCTCCTCGCGCGCCTCCGCGCGCTCCTCGCATCGCCCCGCGCGCGCGGCGACGCGGCGGTGCTGGCGGCGGTGGTGGCCGTGCAGGTGGCGCACCGCCTCGCCCTGCCCGGCGAGGGCTATCTCGCGCTCGGCATGTCGGGCTACGGCGCGCTCGACGTGGCGGCGACCGCGGCGCTCCACGCGGCGCACGGCACGGTCTTCCCGCATCTCGGAGCGGGGACGGCGACCGGGGCCGACGGCTGGCGGCTCGCCCGTGCGGGGCTGGCGGCGGGGCTCGTCGTCCTCGCGGCCCGGCCGCTGCTCGCGATGCCCGGGCGGCGCGCCGAACGCTGGCTCGTGCCGGCGGGGCTGGTCGCGGCGGCGGCGATCACGCTGCCGGTCGCGGTGGTGGAGAAGTATCTGCGCTGGTGCGTCGACGGCCACCATTGCGGCTATATCGAGAGCCGCGCGGCGGGCTGGGCGCTGATGCTCGCCCTCGCGGGCGCCATCCTCGCGGGGCTGCGGCTGCCGGGGCGCTGGCGCGCCCTGCCGGTGGCGGCGCTGGCGCTCACGGCGGGGCTCGGGAGCCTGCAGAACGGGCGCGTCGCCGAGCGCATGGAGCGCGACACCCGGCCCTGGCGCGAGGCGCGACAGCTCGCCTGCTGGGTGCCGGACGCCGCGCAGCGTCCGGCGCTGGCGCGGCTGCTGGCCTCCGACGACATCGCGTGGCACCCGTGGAACGACACGGCGCGGCGCGAGCGCTACTGGCGGCTCTATCTCGAGCGCCGGACGGCGCGCCCGTGGGGCTGCGAGGCAGCGCCCGTGCTCGGGCCCGAGCAACCCGTGCCGGTGCCGGTGCACGGGCCCGCGACCGGGGCGGCGGTCTTCGGCTGGGCGCGGCCCGAGGGCACGCGCTTCCGCTCGGCGCTGCGCCACGGCGCGGTCGTGTTCCGGATCGGACCCGACGCGGGGCCGGAGGCGCGGCTCGCGCTCGACCTGCGCGCGCCGCAGGGGGCCGCCACCGGCGTCGCGCGGATCCGCGGCGCGGGCGCCTGCCGCTTCCGGCTCGAGGGGGCGGGACGGCTTCTCCTGCCGCTGCCGCGGGACCGCGGGGCGCCGGTGCTCGTGACCGTGGCGATGCCCGAGGCGCCGCGGCTCGACCGCGGCGAGGCGCCGCCACGGGCGCTCCGCGCCCCGATCCGGCTCGCCCGCCTCGAGATCGTGCCGGCGCGCGAGGCCCGCCCCGACGACCTCGCCTGCGCGGCTCCCTGAGCCTACTCGGCGGCCTGCCGGGGCGCCGTGTCGCCGGGCAGGCGCTGGCGCACGTCGTGGAGCCGGCCCGCGACCTCGACGAGATAGCCCGACACGGTGCGGAGCAGGCTCGTCGAGACCGCCGGATCGGCGGCGACCACGGCCATCAGCTCCTCCGCGCCGATCCGGAGCCCCCGCACCGGCGTGCGCGCCACCATGTCGAGCCGGCGCGGCTCGCCGAGGATCACGGAGAGATCGCCGATCAGGCGGCCGGGCTCCACCACCGTGACCGGATCGTCGCCGGCGGCGGCGTCCGACCAGCGGAGTTCGGCGGTGCCCTTGACGAGCAGATAGGCGCCGTCCGGCGCCTCGCCGGTCCGGAAGATCGCCTCGCCCGGGCCGGCCTTGAACCACTGCGAGGCGAAGGCCAGGAGCCGCAGCTGGTCGCGGTCGAGCCCCGCGAAGAGGCTCGCCTTCCCGAGCGCGCGGAGCTTGGTCTCGAGATCGGCCCGCGCGGTCGGCTCGAGCTCGGCGACCGCGGGCTCGGGCGCGGAGACGAGCCGGCCGTCCTCGATCTCGGCGTAGATGTCGTAGGCCGCGCGGTTGCGGATCTCGGGCTCGAGGAAGATCAGCGTCGCCTCGGGCAACAGGTCGCGCAGCCGCGCGCGGGTGCGGGCGCGCGCCTCCTGGTCGTGGCTCGCGAGCGCCTGGTCGAGGACGAGCACGTCCGGCCGCTTGATCGCGGCGCGCACGAAGGCGATCCGCTCATGCGCCACGGGCGGCAGGTTGGCCCCGCCGGGCGCGGTCTCGACGTCGCCGATGAGGCCCGCCACGGTGCTCTTGAGCCCGTCCGCCTCGAGCAGCGCGGCCACCTCGTCGCGCAGCCTCTCCCGCGCCGCAGCGGCGCCGAGCGCGACCTTGCCGAAGATCGCGTTCTCCAGCACCGTGAGGCCCGGCGCGTAGGTCTCGGGGTCGAGCGGGGTGAACAGGTCGCCCGCCATCGCGCGCAGGTCCGGGCAGCGGGTGCGGCGGATCTCGAGGATCTTGTCCTTGAGCGCGGTCGGGAACGCCTCGCCGATCTGCTCGGCCGAAAGGCGGAAGGGCAGGGTCGTCACCAGCGCGCGCTTGCCCTCGGGCAGCGCCTCGAGGCCCACCATGCGCCGCTTCTCCTCGATCTTGAGCAGCAGCGCGAAGGTCTCCTCGTCGATGTGCAGGCGCTTGAACAGCGGGTGCTCGGGGCCGACCCCGCCGAAGGTGTCGGCGAGGAGCCCGAGCAGATCGCCGCCGAGCGCGAGCAGGTCGCCCTCGATCCCGTGGAACCGCAGCGCCGGCAGGAAGCGGGGGTCCTCGGCCATCTCCGCAAGCTTGATCTCGCGCGCCGGCACGGCGAAGAGCAGGTTGCCGCCGACGGCGAGGCCCGGGTTGAAGCGGTCCTTGTCGAAGGGGTGGTGCGCGTCCGCGAGCCCCGCCGCATGGAGGCGCTCGGCGACCGCCGGGCGAAGCGCCACGATGCGGCGCGCGAGATCGGGCCAGCGCGCGGGGTCGGCGGTCGCGTCGAGGCCGCGGTGGAAGAGATACCGGTCGGTCCCCATCGCCTCGGTGATCGAGAGCCACCACGCCTTCAGCGCCTCGGGGCCGTCGACGCCCGCGATCTTCGGGTCGATCCACGGCCCGGTCGCGGGATCCGTGCTGTTGCCCGCCCGCGCGGCCTCGTCGAGCGCCTCGCGCAGGTCCTCGGCCGCCTCGCCGTTGGGCGCGCGGCGGAGCGCCATCATCAGGTTTTCCTTGATGGTGCCGCTGAAGAGGTAGGGCCGCGGGCCCGCCACGCCGATCCGCGCCGCGATCGCCGCCTGCGGGAGCCCGGCGAGGTCGTGCCCCGCCACCGTGATCCGCCCGGAGGCCGGCATGACGCTGCGCGACAGGAGCTGGCAGAGCGCGCGGCGCTCGACCGCGCTGCGGCTCTTGATGCCGACCGTCGCGCCCGCGGGGATCGAGAGCGTGATGTCCTCGAGCACCGCCGCGCCGTCGGGCTCGCGCAGCGTCACCCGGTCGAGCTCGATCGGGCCGGCCAGGCGCGGGATCTCGGCCGGCTCCTCGCCGAAGAGCCGTTCGTCGACCATGCCGCGCGGCGCGAACTGCTCGACGATCGTGCGGTAGCGCAGCGACATGTCGGAGATCTGGTTGTAATAGGCCAGCAGCTCCTTCCACGGCGCCGAGAGGTCCTTGTAGGCCGCGAGCGCGGCCACCAGCGCGCCGACCGTCAGGCTGCCCTGGATCGCGAGATAGCCACCGATGGCGAAGAAGAAGAACGGCGTCAGCTGCGTGATGAAGTTGTTGAGGAACTTCATGAAAAACTTCTGCCGGTAGATCGCGTAGCGGATCTCGAACAGCCGGCCGAGCCGCGCGCTGAAATCCGCCAGCGCGTAGCGGATGCCGCCATGGGCGCGGATCTCCTCGACGCCGGCCACGTTCTCGCCGATCCGCTCGGCGAGGCGGCGGACCTCCTGAACGCGGGCCTTGTTGAGGAGGTTGATCCGGCGCTGCAGCATCGGGATCACGGTCGCCTGCACCGGGATGAGAGCGATCGCGGCGAGGCCGAGCCAGACGTTCTGCACGAAGAGGAACGCCATGATCGTCAGCATCTGTCCCGCCTGGAACACCGGCTGGGCCACCGCGTCGCCCATGATCCCGCCGAGCGGCTCGGCCTCGGAGGTGACCATGGCGATCAGCTCGCCCTGGGAGGTCCGCCGGAAATGCGGCAGCGGGAAGCGCAGGATGCGGGTGAAGAGCTGGTAGCGGAAGCGGCGCAGCAGCCGCTCGGCGAGGATGCCCTTCATCGTGTTGATGCGCATCTTCACGAGGCCCCAGGCGAGCACGGCGCCGAGAAAGCCCGCGCAGAGGAGCGCCAGATAGCCGACCTGGCTGACCTCGTAGCCCTGCACCGCGACGGTCGGGCTCGCCGCGCCGATCGCGTCGTTGATGATGAGCTTCGGAAGCTCGAGGCTCGCGTAGAGCAGCGGGAAGGCGAGCAGGGTGACGGCCAGCAGCACGAGCTGTCGGCGCCAGCTGTAACGCCAGATGAACGCGAACAGCGTGTCGTTCATGGGCGGATCTCTCGGATGGGCGCCGGGCTCCCGGGGCGGGGCCGCGCGCGCGAGCCCTCAGCAGATGAGCGCGCGGGGCCCCGGCGGCAACCCCTGTTGTTGCAGCGCAACAGGCGCGCTCAGACCGAGCGGATGGCGCCGCCGTCGCAGCGCACCTGGCTGCCGGTGACATAGCTCGCCGGTCCGCTGACGAGGAAGGCCGCCACGGCCCCGAACTCCTCGGGCGTGCCGTAGCGGCCGGCCGGGATGGCCCTGCGGGCGGCCGCGCGGATCTCCTCGACGTCCTTCGTCTGGCGCTGGGCGGCGTCGGCGTCGAGCTCGGCGACACGCTCGGTGTCGATCCGCCCGGGCAGCAGCAGGTTCACCGTCACCCCGTCGGCCGCGACCTCGCTCGCGAGCGTCTTCGACCAGCCGACGAGCGAGCCGCGCACGGCGTTGGAGAGCCCGAGATTCGGGATCGGCTGGACCGTGCCCGAGGACGCGACGGTCAGGATCCGGCCCCAGCCGCGCCGGCGCATCCCCGGCAGCAGGCGCTGGGTGAGCGTGACGAAGCGCAGCACGATCGTCTCGAACTGGCGCATGAGCTCGCCCGGATCGGCCTCGGCGATCGGCCCGGGCGGCGGGCCGCCCGAATTGTTGACGAGGATGTCGACCGCGCCGAGCCGGGCCTCGGCCTCCGCGGCCACCCGCTCGGCGAACCCGGCGTCGGCGAGGTCGGCGACGAAGGTCTCGGCGCGGCCCTGCCCGCGGGCGTTGACGGCGTCGGCCACCGCGGCCAGCCGGTCGGCGCTGCGCGCGACCAGCAGGACATGGGCGCCTTCCGCTGCGATCGCCTCGGCGATGCCGCGTCCGAGCCCGCGGCTCGCCGCGAGGACCACGGCGCGCTTTCCCTTGAGCCCGAGATCCATCAGGCGGCCTGCGCCGACAGCCCGAGCTCGGCGAGACGCGTCTCGAGGCGCCCGATCAGCCGGTCGAGATCGGCGAGCGTCTCCGGCGAGAGCGCCGGGCCCGGCGCGCGCAGCGCGGCCGAGGCGATGGCGCCGCGGCGGCGCAGGATCTCCTTGCGCGCCGCGAGGCCGACGCCGAGCTGCTGCTCGTAGCGGACCAGCGGCAGATAGGCCTCGAAGATGTCCTGCGCGGGCCCGGTCTCGCCGGCGCGAACGAGCCGGACGACCTCGACCAGCATCTCGGGATAGGCGAAGCCGGTCATCGCGCCGTCGGCGCCCCGCAGCAGCTCGTCGAGCAGGAAGAGGCCGCCGTTGCCGCAGAGGATCGAGAGCCGCGGGCCGCCCTCTGCCTCGGCGCGCCGGATCGCGGAGATCTTGTCGAGCCCGGGCCAGTCCTCGTGCTTCAGCATGACGATCGGCTCGTGCGCCGCGGCAAGGCCCCGGATCGCCGCGACCGACATCGAGACGCCGGTGACGAGCGGGAAGTCCTGCACGCAGACGGGGACGTCGGGTCCGAGCGCCGCGCAGACGCCCGCGTAGTAGCGCGCGAGCTTCGCCTCCGTGTCGGTGCCGCGCGGCGGCGCGACCATCACGCCGGCGCAGCCGAGCTCCATCGCGCGGTGCGCGAGGCGGGCCATCGGGGCGAAGCCGCCGGCGGAGGCGCCGACCACGACGGGGATGCGCCCCGCGACCCGCGCCATCACCCGCGCGAGGAACGCCTCGGCCTCGTCCGCCCCGAGCTTCGGCGCCTCGCCCATGATCCCGAGCACCGTCATGCCGTCGACGCCGCGCGCGAGGTAGAAGTCGACCAAGCGGTCCGCGCTCTCGAGGTCGAGCGATCCGTCCTCGGCGAAGGGCGTCGCCGCGATGATGTAGACGCCCGCCGTGCCGCGGCCGATCCTGTGGTCCATGCCGTCCTCCCCTGTCGTGGCGGAGGCTAACGGCCCGATCAGAGCCGGTCGAGCGGGATCTTGAGATAGCGGGTGCCGTTGTCCTCGGCCGGCGGCATCCGCCCGGCGCGCATGTTGACCTGGATCGAGGGCAGGATCAGCCGCGGCATGCCGAGCGTCCGGTCGCGCTCGGTGCGCGCCTTGACGAACTCCTCGCGCGTGTGGCCCGCGCCGACATGGCGGTTTCGTGCCTTCTGCTCGCCCACCGTCGTCTCCCAGGCGTAGTCGTCGCGCCCCTCGGCCTTGTAGTCGTGGCCGACGAAGATCCGCGTGTCGTCCGGCAGCGAGAGGATATTCTGGATCGAGTCCCACAGCGTCTCGGCCGAGCCGCCGGGGAAGTCGCAGCGCGCGGTGCCGAAATCGGGCATGAAGAGCGTGTCGCCGACGAAGGCCGCGTCGCCGATCACATAGGTGAGGCAGGCCGGCGTGTGGCCCGGCGTGTGGAGCACATGCGCCGAGAGCCCGCCGATCCCGAAGCGGTCCTGCTCGCGGAAGAGCGCGTCGAACTGCGAGCCGTCGCGCTCGAACTCGGTGCCGGCGTTGAAGATCTTGCCGAAGGTCTGCTGGACCTGAACGATCTCCGCGCCGATCCCGATCCGCCCGCCGAAGAGCCCCTGCAGATAGGGCGCGGCGGAGAGGTGGTCGGCATGCACATGGGTCTCGAGCAGCCACTCGACCTCGAGCCCCTCGGCGCGGATGTGGGCCGCGATCCGGTCGGCCGAGCGCGTGGCGGTGCGGCCCGCGGCCGGGTCGTAGTCGAGCACGCTGTCGACGATTGCCGAGGCGCGGCTCGCCGGGTCGCGCACCACGTAGGAGACGGTGTTGGTGGCCTCGTCGAAGAAGGCGGTCACGTCGGGCGTCGGGGCGGCGGACATCGGGCGGCCTCCTCGGGTTCTCCACGTTTCCGCTGTAAGATAGGGCGGTCCGGCGTCCGGCGAAAGCGCCGATCACCGCTCCGCGCGGAGCGCCGTCTCGGCGCGGCGGAGCACCGCCGCCCGGCGCTCGGCCGCGCGCGCCAGCCGCCGCCGGGCGCGGGCCTCCGCGATCAGCCGCTCGAGCGGGGGCGGATCCTCGCCGGTCTCCGCCTCGCGCAGGGCCGCGTCCGCCGCCTCGAGCAGCGCGCGAAACGCCCGTTCCCCGGCCCGCACGGGCTTCAGGACGCCCGCGATCCAGCGCCCCTCGGCCTCGGCCTCCGCGGCCCGCTCGAGCGCGGCGGCGGCCGAGGCGAGCCCCCGGGCCTCGCGGTCGAGCGCCGCGAGCGTCGCCCGGTCGATGTCCAGCCCGTCGGCCGCGGCGATCGCCGAGAGCCGGCGCCGATGCGCCGCGAGAGCGCGCAGGCAGGCCGCGAGCCGGCGCGCCTCGGCCATCGCGGTCACGCGACGATCTCGGCCTCCGCGAGCACGGCGTGCATCAGCACCTCGGTGCCCCTGCGCGCCCATTCCTCGGTGATCGCCTCGGCCTCGTTGTGGCTGAGCCCGCCCTCGCAGGGGCAGAAGACCATCGCCGTCGGCGCCACGCGCGCGATCAGGCAGGCGTCGTGCCCGGCGCCCGAGACGATGTCGCGGTGCGAGACGCCGAGCCGCTCCGCCGCCCGGCGCACCCGCGCCACGCGCTCGGGGTCGAAGGCGACGGGCGGCACGTCGCTCGCCACGCGGATCTCGAGCCCGAGGCCGAGATTGTCGGCGATCGCGCGCGCCTCGGTCTCGACGAGCGAGCGCATCGCCCGGAGCTTCTCGGCGTCGGGGCTCCGCAGGTCGACCGTGAACTCGACCCGCCCCGCGATCACGTTGCGCGAGTTGGGGTGCAGGATCGCGCGGCCGATCGTTCCCACCGCGTCGGGCTGGTGCGCGAGGGCGATGGCGTGCACCCGCTCGGCGAGCCGCGCGAGGCCGAGGCCCGCGTCCTTGCGCAGCCCCATCGGCGTCGCGCCGCTGTGGCTCTCCCGGCCTGTCAGCGTGGCGTCGAGCCAGACATGGCCCTGCGCGGCGGTCACGACCCCGATGTCGATCCCCTCGGCCTCGAGCACCGGGCCCTGCTCGATGTGGAGCTCGTAATAGGCGTGGAAGCCCTGCGCGCCCGGCTCGGCCGCGCCCCGCCACCCGATGGCGTCGAGCGCCGCGCCGAGCGTCGTGCCGTCATCGTCGGTCGTCGCGAGAGCTTCGTCGAGCGACGTCGCCCCGGCATGGACGGCCGAGCCCATCATCGGCGGCGCGAAGCGGGTCCCCTCCTCGTCGGTCCAGTTGACCAGCAGCAGCGGCCGGCGCGTGCGGATGCCGAGATCGTGGACGGTGCGCAGGATCTCGAGCCCGCCGAGGACCCCGAGCACGCCGTCGTAGCGCCCGCCGGTCGGCTGCGTGTCGAGATGCGAGCCGAAGGCCACGGGCCGCGCGTCGGGATCGGTGCCGGGGCGGAGCACCATCATGTTGCCCACGCCGTCGACCGCGGTGTCGAGACCGAGCGCGCCGCACCACTCGGCGAGGCGCCGGCGCGCCGCGCCGTCGGCCTCGGTCAGCGCCTGGCGGTTGTTGCCCCCCGCCACGCCGGGGCCGATCCCGGCCATCTCGCCGAGGCTCGCCCAGAGCCGCGCGCCGTCGATCCTCAGGTTGTTCGCGTCCATGCCGGCCCTCCCCTGTCGCGCGCGCAGCATAGGGGTGCGCGGCGCCGCGCGCACCCCCCGTGCGGGGCCGACCGGGCGGCTCAGGGCTCGAGCGCCCGCTCGGCCGCCGCCAGCGCGCCCTGGCAGCCCTCGCCGAGTGCCGGGCGGTTCTCGCGCAGGCAGGCGGCGATGCGGCCCGCGCCCGGCTCGACCGCGGCGCAGAGGCGCGCCGCGTCGGGCCAGCAGGCGCGCACGGCGTCGCGCATCGCGCTCACCCGGTCGAGGCCCACGCGGCAGGGCTCGCTGAGGCTCGCGCGCCGCTCGGCGAGGCAGGCGAGGATGCGGCCCTCGCCGGGCTCGACGGTCGAGCAGTGGGTCATCGCGGCCGGCATGCACGAGACCACGGCGGCGCGCAGCGCGGCGCGCGGCTTGGTGCCCTCGGCGAGCGCCGGGGTGGCGAGGGCGATCGCGGCCCCGACCGCGAGGGCGAGCGCGCGGGCGCGGGCGCCGGTGCCGCCGGTGCCGCCCGAGGCTTCGGTGCGGCGGGGGGATTGCGTCGGTCGTGCCATCGGTCTCTCCTTGCGTGTCTTGCGGTCAGTAGCGCGTCGCCGAACGGTCGACGCGGACGCTCCGCCCGGCGGGCCCGCTGTAGATCGCGCTGCCGGTGCAGCTCCCGCCGCCGCAGCTCCGCGAGCCCGTGCGCGTCCAGGTGCGGCCGGCGCGCCCGGTCCAGGTCCGCGTCGAGCTGCAGGCGCCGCCCGCGCAGCTGCCCGAGGCGGTGCCCGTGGCGGTGGCGCCGCCCGGGCCCGTGACGGTGACGTTGCGGCTCCAGCCGCCGGCCTCGGCCGCGGGGGCCGCGAGCGCGCCGGCGAGCGCGAGGGCGGCGAGAAGGGCGGTCGGTCGGGTCATGGTCGGTCTCCTTGCTTCGGCGCGGCGGGCCTTCCCCGCCGTCTCCGAGCGCACATTCGCCCGGCGCTGTTGCGCGCGTGCGACCGCCGGCCGCCCCGCCGGTTACGAAACGTATCCGCGCCCCGCGCACGCGCGCGGCCCGCTTGCCAAGCGAACGCCGGCGCGTAGCGTGCGCGCATGGTCAAGCCGCCGCGCATCCTGATCGTCGAGGACGACGCCGAGATCCGGGCCCTGACGCGCGACTATCTCGAGCGTCACGGTTTCCGCGCCGACGTCGCCGATGGCGGGGCGGCGCTCGACCGCCTGCTCGATCGCTACGGCGAGCCGGATCTCGTGGTGCTCGACCTCATGCTGCCGGGCGAGGACGGGCTCGCGATCTGCCGCCGGCTGCGCGCGGCCTCCTCGGTGCCGATCCTCATCCTCACCGCCCGCGGCGAGGAGATCGACCGCATCGTCGGGCTCGAGCTCGGCGCCGACGACTACATGGCCAAGCCCTTCAACCCGCGCGAGCTCGTCGCCCGCATCCGCGCCATACTGCGCCGCGCCGAGCCGCCGCCCGAGGCGCGCCGGCGCCTGGCCGTCGGCCCGCTCACCGTCGATCTCGACGCGCGCGCCGTCGTCGGCGCCGACGGCGCGGAGATCGCGCTCACGGGCGCGGAGTTCGACCTGCTCGCCTGCTTCGTGCAGCGCCCAGGGCGGGTTCTCACGCGCGACCAGCTGATGGACTGGACGCGCGGGCGCCGGGCCGAGGCGATGGACCGGACGATCGACGTCCAGCTCTCGCGGCTCCGCCGCAAGATCGAGCCCGCGGCCGAGGGCGAGGCGCCGCTCTTCAAGACCGTGCGCAACGCCGGCTACATGCTGGTCGCGCCGGTCGCGGCGCTCGCCGGCGGCGGCGCCGACCCGCGGGGAGCCGGCGAGGCGTGAGCGCGCCCGCCCCCGACCGCGCCGCCGATCCCCCGACCGCGCCGAGGCCGCGATTTCTCGGCCGCCTCGGGCTCTTCGGCCGGCTGGTCGGCATCGTGCTCCTGCTCCTCGTGGCGCTCGCGGCGCTCGGCCTCGGCATCGCCTTTGCCGTGCGCGACGGCAACGAGGCGGTGCGCGGCGTGCCGCTGCCGGGACAGATCGCGGCGATCGCCGCGCTGCTCGAGACGGCGGGCCCGGAGCTCCGCCCGGCCGCGCTCGCCGCCGTGCAGACCCGGCAGCTCCGGGTCACGCTGCGCCCGGACTGGCCGGCGCCGCTGGCCGCGGGCGGCGCGATGCCCGGGCTCGAATGGCTGATCGTCCGGCACATGGCCGAGCGCCGGCCGGTGCGCGCCGTCTCGGCCGAGACCGGGCCGCCGCGCGGGCTCACCACGCTGCCGCGGCCGCGGCTGCGTCGCTGGCTGCGCGATGTCGACATCGGGGTCGCGCTCGCATCGGGCGAGATCGCCCATTTCGAGGTCCGCGCGACCACGCCCAACCGGCTCTTCGGCGTGCCCGTTGGCTTCTGGATCGGCAGCTTCGGGTTCCTCTTCGCGGCCATCGCGGTCTGGGCGATCGCGCGGGAGGCGCGGCCGCTCGCCCGCCTCGCCGCCTCGGTCGAGGCCTTCGGGCGCGACGGGCGGCCGCGACCCGTGGAGGGGCGGGGGGCGGCCGAGATCCGCCGCCTCGTCGCCGCCGTCAACGCCATGCAGGCGCGCATCGCCGCGCTGATCCGCGCCCGCTCGGTGCTCCTCGGCGCCGTCAGCCACGACCTCAAGACCTTCATCACCCGCCTGCGCCTGCGCGTCGAGGCGCTCGAGCCCGAGGCCGCGCGCGAACGGGCCGAGGCCGATCTCGACGCCATGACGCGGCTCATCGAGGACGCGCTCGCGGTCGCCCGAGGCGCCGATCACGCGTCCGCGCGCGCGCCGGTCGATCTCGCCGCGCTCCTCGCCGAGGAGGTCGCCGCGCGTCCGGGCGCTCCGGTGGCGCTCGCCCGGCCCGAGGGGCCGGCCCTGGTGGCGGGCGACGCCGTCGGCCTCCGCCGCCTCTTCGCCAACCTGATCGAGAACGCGCTCCGCTACGGCCATCGCGCCGAGGTCGCGCTCGCCCGCGGGCCCGGCGCCGTGACCGTGGTGGTCGACGACGACGGCCCCGGCATCCCCGAGGCCGAGCGCGACGCGGTCTTCGAGCCGTTCTACCGCCTCGAGGGGTCGCGCAGCCGCGAGACCGGCGGCTCGGGGCTCGGGCTCGCGATCGTCCGCCAGATCGCCGAGGGCCATGGCGGCACGGTCGAGCTGACCGACGCGCCCTCGGGCGGCGCGCGCTTCCGCGTGCGCCTTCCCGCCGCCTGAGCCCTCAGCCGAGCCCGAGCGCGCGGAGGCGGCCGACGAGGCCGGCGGTCGCCGCGTCGAGCCCCGCCGTCGAGCCGCCCTGCGTCACCGGCATGAGCCGCGTCGCCAGCGCCTTTCCGAGCTCGACGCCCCACTGGTCGAAGCTGTTGATGCCGAGGATGGCGCCCTCGACGAACACCCGGTGCTCGTAGAGCGCGATCAGCCGACCGAGCGCGAACGGATCGAGACGGCGGTGGAGGATGGTGGTCGACGGCCGGTCGCCCGGAAAGGTGCGGTGGGGCGTCAAGCGGTCGATCTCGCTGGCGGGCAGGCCGGCGGCGGCCATCTCGGCGCGCGCCTCCTCCTCGGTGCGGCCGATGGCGAGCGCCTGCCCCTGCGCGAGGCAGTTGGCCACCAGCGCCGCGTGGTGGGCGCCGAGCCGCTCGCGGGGTTCGGCGGCGAGGATGAACTCGACCGGCACCACGTCGGTCCCCTGATGCAGGAGCTGGAAGAAGGAGTGCTGCGCGTTGGTGCCGGGCTCGCCCCAGACGACCGGCCCCGTCGGGCCCGCCACGGCGCGCCCGTCAAGACCGACGCGCTTGCCGTTCGACTCCATGTCGAGCTGCTGGACGAAGGCCGGGAAGCGTTCGAGCCGCTGGTCGTAGGGGATCAGCGCGCGGGTCGGGTGGCCGAGCGCGACGCGGCGCCAGAGCCCGACGAGGCCGAGGAGCACCGGCAGGTTCTCCGCGAGCGGGGCCTCGGCGAAATGGCGGTCGAGCGCGGCGGCGCCCGCGAGGAAGGCGCGGAACCGCTCGGCGCCGATCGCGACCGCGAGCGCGAGCCCGACCGCCGACCACACCGAGTAGCGCCCGCCGACCCAGTCCCAGAAGCCGAAGACGCGCTCCTCGGGGATGCCGAAGGCGGCGCAGGCGCGAAGGTTGCTCGAGACGGCCGCCATGCGCCCGGCCGCGCCCGCGCCGAGATGCGTCTCCAGCCAGTCCCGCGCCGAGGCGGCGTTGGCCATCGTCTCCTGCGTCGTGAAGCTCTTGGAGACGACGATCAGGTAGGTGCTCGCGGGGTCGAGATGGCGGATCGTGTCGGTGAGGTGCGCCCCGTCCACGTTGGAGACGAAATGCACCCGCGGCCCGTCATGGTCGGGCGCGAGCGCGCGGAC
>CAZWDE010000047.1:0-14082 GCA_964632555.1 uncultured Limibaculum sp. | reverse complement strand
CAGCGTGTTGCCGCGATGCGCCAACCCCGTTTCCGGCGACCCAACCTGCCCGGCGCCCGCCGTCGGTCGGGCGTCGTCCGGCGGGTCAGGCGTGGAGTCAGCGTCCGCGGTGACGCTGATATCTCGTGCCCCGCCGGCGGCAGATCCGCTCGATCGGCCGGGCCGTCCTTTGCCACGGTCACGATCGCGTCCGGACAGCGGATCGGGACCACTGTTGCCGGCGCGACTTTCGCTCGACCCTGCCCACGGTCACATGCCCGGTGTCGGGTCAGCCTGCTCCCCAGAGATGGAAACGCGCGGGCGGGCGGCGCGGTCGCCGAGCGACACCCGGAGAGGGGACGCGACGCCCGCGCGTTCCGGCCGGGCGACGGGGTGCGGCCCGAACTCCGCTGGGTCAAGGCGCTCGAGACCCCGTGGCCGTGACCCGGGTCGCGCGTCCGAGCCCCTCGCGGGCCGGTTGCCCGCGCCACCGAAGGACGTCAAGCTCGGCGGTGCGGTCCGATCCGGACCGCGCGGCAGCATGGGAGCGGGACGGATGGGCACGGCGGACCGGGCGCTGTGGGCGGCGGAGCGGACGGGGCGCGGGAGATGAGCGCGCCTCCGGGAACGCCGCCGGTTTACGTCGATTTCCTCAACCGCTTCGACATCGACGCGCTCGCGCTCACCGACGCGGAGATCCTCGAGGCCGTCGAGACGGGGCTCGTGATGCAGGGCCGGGGCGAGACGGTGATCGAGCCGCGCATGCACATCGAGCCGCGCGCCGGCGTCGAGGGCCACTTCAACGTGCTGCGCGGCTGGATCGGCGGCGCGGTCGACCATGCCGGCGTCAAGGTGGTCGGCGATTTCGTCGACAACTACCGGAGCGGCCGGCCCTCGGAATACGGGCTCCTCGCCCTCTTCGACCCGCGCCACGGCGCGCTCAAGGCGCTGCTCGACGCGAGCGGTCTGACCGACATGCGCACCGGCGCCGTCACCGCCCTCGGCGCCAAGCATCTGGCGCGCCGCGAGGCCCGGGTGCTCGGCCATGTCGGCGCCCGCGGCACCGCCTACTGGAACGTGCGCCTGCTCGACCATCTCTTCGGCTTCGAGGAGATCCGCGTGCATTCCCGCCGGCCCGAGAGCCGCGAGGGCTTCGCCGCGCGCCTCGCCGCCGATCTCGGCAAGCCCGTGCGCGCGGTCGACGACTGGCGGAGCTGCGTCGAGGGGGCGGACATCGTCGTCGAGGCGAGCCGGCTCACCGAGCCGCAGCCGATGCTGCGCACGGCCTGGATCAAGCCCGGCGCCCTCGTCGTGCCCTACGGCACCATGAGCGCGGTCGAGCTCGACCTCACCGACATCATGGACAAGATGGTGGTCGACGACTGGGGCCAGTGCCGGACCGGCAAGTTCGGCGCCCTTCGCGCCCATGTCGAGGCGGGCAAGCTCTCCGAGGCGACGCTCCACGCCG
Organism: uncultured Limibaculum sp.; assembly: GCA_964632555.1. Taxonomy (GTDB): domain Bacteria; phylum Pseudomonadota; class Alphaproteobacteria; order Rhodobacterales; family Rhodobacteraceae; genus Thermohalobaculum. Next base: position 12,635 of record CAZWDE010000047.1, on the reverse strand, counting down.
AGCTCGGCGAGATCGCGGCGGGGCGCCGGCCCGGCCGCGAGAGCGACGCGGAGACGATCCTCTTCTGGCATCGCGGGCTCTCGCTGTCGGACATCGCGCTCGGCGACGCGATGCTCGCGAAGGCGCGGCGTCTCGGCCTCGGCCAGCGGCTGCGGTTCTACTGATGGAGCTTCGGGTCGGCGACGGGCCGGTCCCGCTCGAGCGCTTCGTCGCCGCCTCGGAGGGCCCGGTGGTGGTGCGCCTCGGCGAGGCCGCGCGCGCGCGGATCGCCGCCGCGCGCGCCGTCGTCGACCGGTTCGCGGCGGGCGAGGCGCCGGTCTACGGGCTCAACACCGGGCTCGGGGGCAATCTCGGCCACCGCATCCGGCCGGACGAGATGGCCGCCTTCCAGGCGCAGATGCTGGCGGGCCGGAGCGTCGGCGCCGGCCCGTGGCTGCCGGAGCCCGTGTGCCGCGCCGCGCTTCTCGCGCGGGTGATCGGGGTCGCGGGCGGCGCCTCGGGGCTCTCGCCCGCGGTGCTCGAGCTGATGCTGGCGATGCTCGCGCGCGGGCTGGCGCCGGCGATCCCCTCCGTGGGCTCGATCGGCGCGGGCGATCTCGTGCTGGGCGCGGCCATGGGCGGCGCGCTGATCGGGGCGGGCGAGATCTGGGCCGGCGGCCGGGCGATCCCGGCCGGGGCGGCGCTCGCGGCCGAGGGGCTTTCCCCGGCGCGGCTCGGGCCGAAGGACGCGCTCGCGCTCGCCAACCACTCGGCCGTCAGCGTCGCGCTCGCGGCCCGCCTCGCCGAGCGGGCCCGGCGGCTCCTCTGGCTCGCGCGGGGCACGGCCGCGCTCGCGGGCGAGGGGTTCGCCATGAACCCGACGATCTTCGACGCCCGGCTGCACGCGCTCCGCCCGGCGACGGGGCAGGAGGCCGAGGCGGCGTGGTTCCGCGCGGCCTTCCACGGCTCGCCGCTCGCGCGGCCGGGTGCGGCGCGCAAGATCCAGGACGCGCTCTCGTTCCGCACCATCGCGCCGGTCTTCGCCGCGGCGGCGACCGCGCGCGAGCGGCTGGCCGCGGAGGTCGCGATCGAGCTCAACGCCGCCGCCGACAACCCGGCGATCCTCGGCGCGGGGCCCGATGCGGAGATGCTTTCGACGCCGAACTTCCACACCCCGGCGATCGCGCTCGCGCTCGACACGCTGGCCCTCGCCTGGGTGCAGATGGCCGCGGGCGCCGCGCAGCGGATCGTCAAGCTGATGGCGCCCGACCTCTCGGGCCTGCCGAAATACCTCTCGCCGGTCGGCGGCGCCTCGGCCGGGCTGATGCCGATGCAGAAGACGGTCGCGGCGCTCCTCGCGCGGATCCGCCACGAGGCCGGGCCCGCCTGCCTCGACAGCATGGCGGTCTCGGAGATGGTGGAGGACGTCGCGCCGCAGACGCCGCTGGCGGCCGAGACCCTGGGGCGCCAGCTCGACGCGGTGGCGACGCTGCTGGCGATCGAGGCGATCGTCGGCGCGCAGGCGGTCGATCTCCGGGGCGGCGAGGGACTGGGCGCCGGCGCACGGCCGGTCTACGACGCGCTCCGCGCGCGCGTGCCTCCGCTCGGCGAGGATCGCGCCGGCACGCCCGACATCGCGGCCGCCGAGGCGGCGCTGGCGGCGCCCGGGCTCGCGGGGGCCCTCGCCGCGCTCGGCTGAGCGCCCGGTCAGTCCTTGAGCGAGCTCTCGTTCAGGCCGTCGGCCAAGAGGTTGAAGCCGAGCACGAGCGAGCTGATCGCGACGCAGGGCCAGATCGTCATGTGCGGGAAGACCATCGCCATCTGCCGGGTCTCGTTGACCATCCCGCCCCAGTCGGGATTGGGCGGCGGCAGGCCGAGCCCGAGGAAGCCGAGCACGCCGATCGTGATGGTCACGTAGCCGATCCGCACGCAGAAATCGACGATCAGCGGCCCCCGGACATTCGGCAGGATCTCGACGAAGAGGATCCGCCACAGCGGCTCGCCGCGGGTCTGCGCGGCCATGACGTATTCGCGGCTGCGCAGGTCCATCGTCAGCCCGCGCACGATCCGCATGATCCCCGGCGCCGAGGCGAAGACGATGGCGATCAGGATGTTGGCCCCCGAGGAGCCGAGGATCGAGATCGCGACGACGTAGAGCACGAGGACCGGGAAGGAGAGGATCACGTTCGCGACGAAGCTCAGCGCCTCGTCGGTGCGCCCGCCGCGATAGCCCGCGAGCAGCCCCATGCTGGCGCCGACGGCATAGGCGAGGAGCGTCGCGAGCGGGGCGTAGAAGAGCACCGTGCGCGCGCCGTGCAGCAGCCGGCTGAGGATGTCGCGGCCGATCACGTCGGTGCCGAGCCAGAAGGTCCCGCAGTCGACCATGCCCGGAGCCTCGGCCGGCGCGCAGCGCTCGGCGGCCGCGACGCCGTCGAGCATCGCGGTTCCCGGCAACAGCGCGTCGGCCATCGGCCGCTGAACGGGCTTCAGCGTGGCGTTCGGCGGGAACGGCGCGAGAAGGTCGGCCCCGATCGCCATCACGATCCAGAAGCCCACGATCGCCGCGCCGATGATGCTGAGCCAGCTCTCGCCGATCGTCGCGAGGACGCGGAGCGGGAGCGCCCTGCGGTCGGGCCGGCCGCGTCGCATCAGGGCGCCTCAGGCAAAGCGGATGCGCGGATTGAGCAGAACATAGCCGATGTCCGAGACGGCCTGGCTCGCCACCGCCACCACCACGGCGACGATCGCGCAGGCCTGCAGGAGATAGATGTCCTGGTAGAGCGAGGCCTCCAGCAGCAGCGCCCCGAACCCCTTGTAGGCGAAGAAGAACTCGACGACGATCACCCCCGAGAGCAGCCAGTTGATCTGCAGCACGATCACCGTGTAGGGCGCGATGAGGGCGTTGCGGAGCGCGTGGCGGAGCACCACCTGGCGCTCGCTGAGGCCCTTGAGCCGCGCCGTGCGCACATAGTTGGTGCGCATCACCTCGGCCATCGAGGCGCGGGTGAGCCGCGCGATGTAGCCGAAATCGTAGAGCACGAGGACCAGCACCGGCAGGATGAGCTGCGTGGGGTCGAAGCCCCGCGCCATGCCCGAGGTGCCGGGCAGAAGATCGAGCCAGAAGACGAAGACCGTCGAGAGCAACACGGCGGAGGCGAATTCGGGCACCGAGGTCGTGAGCACGGCGGTGATCGAGATCACGCGGTCGAGGAGCCGCCCCTCGTGGACGCCGGCGAGCACCCCGAGGGCGAGGCCGAGCGCCGAGACGACCGCGAGGGTGACCGCGCCGAGGAGCGCGGTGTTGGCGAGGCGCGGCCACAGCACCTCGCCGACCGGGCGGCGATAGCGGATCGACTCGCCGAAATCGCCCTGCAGGATGCCGCCGATCCAGAGCGCGTAGCGGGCGAGCAGCGGCTCGTTGTAGCCGTTCCGCTCGAGCCAGATCGCGCGCTGCTCCTCGGAGGAATAGGGGCCGAGAACCTTGGTCGCGACGCTGTCGGCGTCGAGCTCGAGCAGCAGGAAGAGCAGCACGGAGACGACGAAGATCGTCGCCACCATCAGCCCCAGACGGCGGACGAGCGCGCGCGTCACGCCCGGCCTCCCGGCCGCGGGCCGAGGGCGGCGCGCGCGCCGGGATCGGCCGGCGGCCTCAGCTCTCGACGCCGAAGGTCTCGGCGTGGATGTAGAGCGAGGGGTGCACCTCGTAGCCCTTCACCCGCCGGTTGTAGGCGGTGAAGGTGGCGCGCCAGAGCGGCTGCACGATCGGCCCTTCCTCCTGCATCAGGATCTGGATCTCCCGAACGATCTCGCGGCGCGCGTCGACGTCGAGCGTCGCCTCGGCGCGGGCGAGCAGCGCGTCGAAGCGCTCGTTCGAGAAGCCCGACTCGTTCCACGGCACGCCCGAGCGGTAGGCGAGGCCGAGCGCCATGACGCCGAGCGGGCGATGCCCCCAGGAGGTGAAGCCGAACGGCACCTTCGTCCAGTTGTCCCAGTATTGCGGGGTCGGGACCACGTTGATGTTCACGCGGATGCCGGCCTCGCCCATCATCTCCGACATCGCCTGCACGGTCTGAAGCTCCCAGGCCGGGTCCTTCTTGCAGGTGATCTCGATGTCGATGCCGTCCGCGTGGCCGGCCTCGGCGAGCAGCGCCCGCGCCGCCGCCACGTCGCGCTCCATCGGCGGCAGCGTCGCGTATTCGGGATGGATCGGCGCCACGTGGTGGTGCTCGCCCGGCGCGCCGAGATTGAAGTGGCCGAGCGCGAGCAGGCGCCGGGTGTCGACGGCGAGGCGCATCGCCTTGCGCACCCGCGCGTCGTCGAAGGGGGCGGTGTCGGTCTTGACGCGCGCGACCGCGGTCTGGCCGGTCACCGCGTCGTAGATCGCGACGTCGGGCAGCGCGCGATAGGTGTCGAGCTGGCTGACATCGCCCTCGTAGATGCCGTCGACCTGGCCCGACGCCATCGCGGCGGTGTAGGCCATGGCCTCCTCGCCGACATCGACATAGCGGACCTCGTCGAGATAGGCGGGCCGTCCCCAGTAGCCCTCGCGCTTGCGCAGCACGGAGAGCTCGCCCACCGCGTGCTCCTCGAGCGTGAACGGTCCGGTGCCGTTCGAGCCGACGCCGAAGCGGCCGTCCTCCTCGGGATCGAGGATCAGGAAGGGGTAGTGGTAGAGATGCTCGGGCACGGCGATCTGCGGCGCCTTGAGGTTGAGCCGCACGGTGTGGTCGTCGACCTTCTCGATCGCGTTGGCGTCCCAGAGGCTCGTGTTGCCCTCGGCGTCCTCGTCGAGCATGTAGGCCTTCATCAGCCCGACGACCGAGGAGCCGGTCTCCGCCGCCAGCAGGCGGGAGATGTTCCACACCACGTCGTCGGCGGTGAACGGGCGGCCGTTCGCCCAGGTCACGTCCGGCCGGAGGTTGAGCGTCCAGGTCTTGAGGTCCTCCGACGCCTCCCAATTGCGCAGGAGGTGGGGCCGCGTGATGTTGTTGGGCCCCGTCACCGTGAGATACTCGCACACCCCGCGGCAGACGTTCGAGGGCTGGGGCCAGGCGTATTGCGCGGGGTTGCTGATGTCCTGCACGCCCATGGCGATGGCCACCGAGCCGCCGCTCGGGATCGCCTGCGCGCGCGCGGGCGTGGCGAAGCCGGCCGCCTTGAACGCCGCGCCGGCGGAGACGCCGAGAAGCGTCGCGAGGCGGACGAACTCGCGCCGGTCGAGCCGGCCCTCGCTCAGCTGCCGCGTCAGCCGGCCGATATTGCGGTTGTCGCTGGTCATCGGAGGTGCCTCCCCGTGGCTTGGCCCTGGCTGCGATCGCGGCGCGGTGCGACGGGCGCCTCGAATCGTCGTCGTCCTGTCGAGTACACGCGCGGGTTCTCTCGGGCGCAAGGCCGTATCCTGCCCTTCGAATGGGCAAAGCGGGCGCGCGGACGCCTTTCGGGGCAGATCGGCGGCGCGCGTGGGCGCGCGGTGCCCAGCGCGGGCGCACCGACGATCCGGCCCGCGTCTAGAAGAGCGCCCGCGGCAGCCAGGTGGCGAGCGCGGGGAAGGCCCAGACGCTGGCGACGCCGAGGATCTGCAGCAGGATGAAGGGCGCGACGCCCGCATAGATCTGCCCGGTGGACACCGAGGCGGGGGCCGCGCCGCGCAGATAGAACAGCGAGAACCCGAAGGGCGGGGTCAGGAAGCTGGTCTGGAGATTGATCGCGATCAGCACGCCGAGCCAGATCGGATCGTGCCCCATCAGCAGCAGCGCCGGCACCACGAGCGGCAGCACGATCACCGCGATCTCGACGAAGTCGAGGAAGAAGCCGAGCACGAAGATGAACAGCATCGCGAAGACGAGCGCCCCGGTCGCCCCGCCCGGCATCCCGGCGAGGATGCGCGCGACCCGGTCCTCGCCGCCGAGCCCGATGAAGACGAGCGAGAAGACCCCGGCGGCGATGATGGTGGCGAAGATCATCGCGGTCATCGTCAGCGTCGACTCGAGCGCGTCGCGGAGCACGCGCAGGCGGAGGGTCGTCCGCAGCGCGGCGAGGATGCCGACGAGGCCGACGAGCGTCAGCGCGCTCTGCCCCGCGCCGAGGGCGATCTCGGCCGCGGTCAGGTCGCTCCGCTGGAAGCGCACGCGGAAGAGACCGGCGAGGACCGCGAGCGCGACGAGCGCGCCGGCGCCCGCGAGGATCGGCACGGGCGGTCCGCCGAGGCGGAGCCCGGCCATCAGGAGGGCGCCGACGGCGCCGACCGACGCCGCCTCGGTGGGCGCCGCGACGCCGCCCAGGATCGCCCCGAGCACGGCGACGATGAGCGCGGCGGGCGGCGCCACCGCGCGCAGCACGGCCCGCCCGCCCGGGGCCGCGTCGAGATCCCGCGCCGAGGGCATCGCGCCCGGCCGCACGAGCCCGAGCGCCAGCAGATAGGCGAGATAGAGGCCGACGAGCACGAGCCCCGGCAGCATCGCGGCGGCGAAGACCTGCCCGACCGAAAGCGTCTCGACGGCGAAGCGGCCGGCCGCGTATTGCGCCTGCTGGTGGGCGTTCGACATCACGTCGGCGAGGATGATCAGCAGCGTCGAGGGCGGGATGATCTGTCCGAGCGTGCCGGCGGTGCAGACGATCCCCGAGGCGACGCGCGGATCGTAGCCGCTTCTCAGCATCGTCGGCAGCGCGATCATGCCCATCGCGACGACGGTGGCGCCGACGATCCCGGTCGAGGCCGCGAGCAGCGCGCCCACCAGCACGACCGAGATGCCGAGCCCGCCGCGCAGCCGCCCGAAGAGCCGGCCCATGGTGTCGAGCATGTCCTCGGCGATCCGGCTCTTCTCCAGCAAGGCGCCCATCAGCACGAAGAGCGGGATGGCGATCAGCGTCTCGTTGCCGAGCACGCCGAAGATGCGTTGGCCGACCGCGCCGAGAAGGTCGATGTCCATCTGGCCGGTCGCCCAGCCGAGATAGGCGAAGAGCACCGCCACCCCGGCGATGGCGAAGGCCACGGGGAAGCCGGTGAGCACCGCGGCCATGAGCGCGACGAACATCAGGAGATCGAGCGGCAGGCTCACGGCGATGCGGGGCCCCGGAGCAGACGGACGACGATCGCGAGCGACTGCAGCATGACGAGCACGCAGAAGGCCGGGATCAGCGATTTCAGCAGATAGACGGCGCCGAGCCCGCCGACCGAGATCGGCCCCTCGAGGATCGCCCAGGAACGGGCGACGGTGGGCCAGCTCCAGTAGAGCACCGCCGCCATCGCCGGCATCAGGAGACCGAGATGGCCGGCGAGGTCGATCCTGCGGCGCCAGCGCGCGGACACGCGGGCGTAGACGATGTCGACCCGGACATGGGCGTCGCGCTGCAGCGTGTAGCCCGCCCCCAGCATGAAGAACGCCGCGTGGAGATAGAGCACGAGTTCCTGCGCCGCGATCGAGTTCACGCCGTAGACGTAGCGGCCGATCACGATCGCGACCTGCACCAGCACCATGGCGAGCGCGAGCCACCGCACGGCCCGCCCGACCGCGCGAACGACGGCCTCGAGCCGGTCGAGGAGTGCGTCCATGTCCCCTCCGCAGGCAGCCGGCGGCCGGCCCCCGGCCGGCCGGCGCGGCTCAGTAGCCCATCACCGCGGCGCGTGCGTTCATCTGCCCGTTGTCGGCATAGACCATGTAGGAGCCGACGAGGTCGCGATAGGCGACGAAGCTCTCGGCGATGCGGCGGACGAGCTCGTCCCCGTCCTCGCGGAGCTCGCCGATCACCTCGGCGGCCGCGGTGCCCATCGCCGCGACCACGCTGTCGGGGAGCTTGCGCACCGCGACGCCGTGATCGGCGACGAGTGTCCGGAGCGCCTCGGCGTGGCGCGTCGTGTACTCGGTCCAGACGGCGTTGTAGAGGCTCTCGCAGGCCAGCCCCACGGCGAGCTTCAGATCCTCGGGCAGCGCGTCGTAGACCGCCTTGTTGACGCCGCACTCCTCGGCCGAGGAGGGCTCCCCGACGCCCGGCCAGTAGTAGTTCCTGGCGATCTGGTGGAAGCCGAGCGCGCTGTCGGTCCAGGGGCCGATGAACTCGCCGGCGTCGAGGGCGCCGGTCTGCAGCGCCTGGAACATGTCGCCGCCCCCCATGCTCTGCGCCGCCATGCCGATCCGCGAGGCCATCTCCGAGGCGAGCCCGGTCGTGCGGTAGCGCAGCCCCTTCAGATCGTCCGGGGAGGCGATCTCGGTGCGGAACCAGCCCGCCCATTGCGGGCCGGAATTGCCGCAGAGGAAGGGCTTCAGGCCGAAGCGCGCGTACATCTCGTCGTAGAGCGCCTGCCCGCCGCCATGCGTCAGCCAGCCGACCTGCTCGTCGGCGCGGAGCCCGAAAGGCTGGGACCCGAAGAGCAGGATGCCCTTGGACTTGGAGCCCCAATAGGCCGGCACCGCGTGGTAGAGGTCGGCCGTCCCCTCGGCGACCGCGTCGAAGACGCCACGCCCCGGCACGAGCTCGCCGGCGGCGAAGAGGCGCACCCGGATCCGCCCGCCCGAGAGCGCCGTGATCCGGTCGGCCAGCATCTGCGCGGCGACGCCGGGCCCCGGCAGGTTCTTGGGCCAGGCCGTGACCATCCGCCACTCGCGCACGTCCTGCGCGATCGCCGGGGCCGCGAGCGCGGCGGTCGCGCCGCCGCCGAGCCCCGCGAGAAAGCTCCGTCGTTGCATCCCTGATGTCTCCCTGTCGCCGGATCGTTCTTCGTGGGTGCAGCATGGCACGGCTCGCCGGCGGTTCCCACGGGCTTCGTGCGGGCCACGCGGCGGGCGCGGCTCTCAGATCGCCGCCCCGATCCGCTCCATCGCGGCGCGGTAGCGCGCGCCGATCGCCGCGCGGCGGAGATGGCGGCCCTCGGCGACGAGATGGCGGCCGGCCGACCAGACATCGCGGAGCGCGCCCTCGGCCGCGGCGAAGACCAGCGCGTCGAGGATCGCGTCGCCCGAGCGGCCGGCGAGATCCGGCCCGTCCGGGTCGAGCGCCACGAGATCGGCCCAGCGGCCGGCCTCGATCGCGCCCGTCTCGCGGTCGAGCGCCTGCGCCCCGCCCCGGGCCGCGGCCTCGAAGAGGCGCCGGCCGGTCGACAGGCCCGAGGTCGCGAGCACCGCGCGCGCGCGGTCGCGGAGGCGCTGGCCGTATTCGAGGGTGCGCAGCTCCTCCCAGAGCGCGACGCGGATGTTCGAGTCCGAGCCGATCCCGACGCGCCCGCCGGCGCCGAGAAACCGCGCGCCGTCGAAGATGCCGTCGCCGAGGTTCGCCTCGGTGATCGGGCAGAGCCCGGCGACGGCGCCGCTGGCGGCCAGCCGCTCGGTCTCGGTCGGCTCCATCTGGGTGCAGTGGATCAGGCACCAGCGCGGGCCGAGATCGAGGTGGTCGAGCGCCCAGGTCACCGGCCGCGCGCCGAGACAAGCCTCGACCTCGGCGACCTCGGCGACCTGCTCGGCGAGGTGCATGTGGACCGGCCCGCGCCCGGCGAGCGCGGCCGCCGCCGCGAGGCCCTCGCGGTCCACCGCGCGGAGCGAATGCGGCGCGACGCCGATCCCGGCGTCCCCGGGCAGCGCGGCCACCGCCCGGGCCGCCTCGCCGTGGAGCCGCGCGAAGCCGTCGGGATCGGTGCCGAACCGCACCTGCCCGGGCCCGAGCGGGCGCCCGTCGGCGCCGCCCTGCTGGTAGAGCACGGGCAGAAGGGTGAGCCCAATCCCGGTCTCGGCCGCGGCCGCGCAGATCCGCTCCGACATCTCCGCGATCCGGGCGTAGGGCCGCCCGTCCGGGCGGTGGTGGAGATAGTGGAACTCGCCGACGGCGGCGTAGCCCGCCTCGAGCATCTCCATCTGCACGAAGGCCGCGATCGCCTCGACGTCCTCGGGCGCGAGCCGCTCGAGGAACCGGAACATCAGCCGCCGCCAGGTCCAGAAGCTGTCCGAGCCGTCGGGCCCGCGCGCCTCGGTCAGGCCCGCCATCGCGCGCTGGAACGCGTGGCTGTGGAGATTGGCGGGGGCGGGCAGCAGGATCCCGAGCCGCCGGTCGTCCACCCCCGGCGGGCCGCCGGGCGTCACGGAGGCGATGCGCCCGTCGGCGCCGATGACGACGCGCACGTCGTCCTGCCAGCCCGCCGGGGTCAGCGCCCGCTTCGCGAAGAGACCCGTCATCGGACGACCGCCCGCCCCCGCCAATCTTGGATGGACAAGGCGCCCCGCAGAGGCTCAGATCGGGACCCATGACCGCGCTTCTCATCATCAACGCATGCCTCGCGACGATGCAACCCGGCGGCGCGCCCTATGGCCGGATCGAGGACGGCGCGGTGGCGATCGGGGAGGGGCGCATCCTCTGGGTCGGCGCCGGGGCGGCGGTGCCCGAGCGCCTCGCCGACCTGCCCCGGCGCGATGTGGGGGGCCGGCTCGTGACGCCCGCGCTGATCGACTGCCACACGCACCTCGTCCATGGCGGCAGCCGCGCGCGCGAGTTCGAGGAGCGCCTCGGGGGCGCGAGCTATGCCGAGATCGCGCGCGCCGGCGGCGGCATCAACGCGACCGTGCGCGCGACCCGCGAGGCCGGGCCCGACGCCCTCGTCGAGAGCGCGCTGCCGCGGGTCGACGCGATGATCGCGGAGGGCGTCGCGACCGTCGAGATCAAGTCGGGCTACGGGCTCGACCGCGAGACCGAGATCGCGATGCTCGAGGCGGCGCGGCGGATCGCCGGGCTCCGGCCGATCCGGGTGCGGACGAGCTTTCTCGGCGCCCACGCGGTGCCGCCCGACCATGCCGGGCGGGCCGACGCCTATATCGACGAGGTGTGCCTGCCCGCCCTCGACGCGGCGCATCGGGCGGGGCTCGTCGACGCGGTCGACGGCTTCTGCGAGGGGATCGCCTTCTCGCCCGCGCAGATCGAGCGCGTCTTCGCGAAGGCCCGGTCGCTCGGCCTGCCCGTGAAGCTCCACGCCGAACAGCTCTCGGCGCTCGGCGGTGCGCGGCTCGCCGCGCGCTCCGGCGCGCTCTCGGCCGACCATCTCGAATATGCGAGCGCCGAGGACGCGGCCGCGATGGCCGCGGCGGGGACGGTCGCGGTGATGCTGCCGGGCGCCTTCTACACGCTGCGCGAGACCCAGCTGCCGCCGATCGCCGCCTTCCGCGAGCACGGCGTGCCGATGGCCGTGGCGACCGACTGCAACCCGGGCTCCTCGCCGATGACCTCGCCGCTCCTCGCGATGAACATGGCCTGCACGCTCTTTCGCCTGACGCCCGAGGAGGCGCTCGCGGGGGTCACGCGGAACGCCGCGCGGGCGCTCGGCCTCGCCGATTGCGGGCGGATCGCCGAGGGGCTCCGGGCGGACCTCGCGATCTGGGACGTGGCCGAGCCCGCCGAACTCGCCTACCGGATCGGGCAGAACCCGCTCGCCGAGCGGCTTTTCGCCGGCGCGGACGGCGCATGATCCTGCGCCCCGGCAGCGCCACCCTCGCGGATCTCGAGCGGATCTGGCGCGGCGACGGACCGGTCGCGCTCGCGACGGAGACGCGGGCGGCGGTCGAGGGCTCGGCGCGACGGGTGGCCGAGGCGGCCGCGGGCGGCGCGGCCGTCTACGGCGTGAACACCGGCTTCGGCAAGCTCGCCTCGACGCGGATCGCCTCCGGGGACACGGCGCTCCTCCAGCGCAATCTCGTGCTCAGCCACGCCTGCGGCCTCGGCGAGCGGCTGGATCCGGCCACGACCCGGCTGATGATGGCGCTCAAGCTGCTGTCGCTCGGGCGCGGCGCCTCGGGCGTGCGCTGGCAGACGATCGCGCTCGTCGAGGCGATGATCGCCCGCGGCGTGACGCCCGCGATCCCGGTGCAGGGGTCGGTCGGCGCGTCCGGCGATCTCGCGCCGCTCGCGCATCTCGCCGCGGTGCTGATCGGCGAGGGCGAGGCGAGCCATGGCGGGCGCAGCCTGCCGGGGGGCGCGGCGCTCGCCGCGGCGGGCCTCGCGCCGGTCGTGCTCGGGCCCAAGGAAGGGCTCGCGCTCATCAACGGCACGCAGTTCTCGACCGCGCTCGCCCTCGCCGGGCTCTTCGAGGCGCGCCGGGCGGCGGAAGCCTCGCTTGTCGTCGCCGCGCTCTCGACCGACGCCGTGATGGGCTCGACGACCCCGCTCCTGCCCGAGATCCACGAGCTCCGCGGCCATCCCGGCCAGATCGCCGTGGCGGCGCGGATGCGCGCCCTGCTCGAGGGCTCGGAGATCCGCGAGAGCCATCTCGAGGGCGACAGCCGCGTCCAGGATCCCTATTGCATCCGCTGCCAGCCGCAGGTCGCGGGCGCCGCGATCGACCTCCTCGGCTATGCCGGGCGCACGCTCGAGACCGAGGCCAACGCGGTGACCGACAACCCGCTCGTGCTGGGCGACGGGCGCATCGTCTCGGGCGGGAACTTCCACGGCGAGCCGGTCGCCTTCGCCGCCGACCAGATCGCGCTCGCGGTCGCCGAGATCGGCGCGATCGCCCAGCGCCGGGTCGCGCTGATGGTCGACCCGACGCTCAGCCACGACCTGCCCCCCTTCCTCACGCCGGAACCCGGGCTGAATTCGGGCTTCATGATCGCCGAGGTGGCGACGGCCGCGCTGATGAGCGAGAACAAGCATCTCGCCAATCCCTGCTCGACCGACTCGACGCCGAC
>CAZWDE010000046.1:0-14256 GCA_964632555.1 uncultured Limibaculum sp. | reverse complement strand
ACAGCGCCGGCATGACCGTCCGCCTCGCGCTCGAGGAGCACGGCGGGCTGACCGACCCCACCGCCCGCGCCTGAGGCGGGCGATGGCCGGCCCGCCACCTCCCCCGCCCGCCCGCCCGGAGGTGCCGGGCCGGCCATCGCGCGCGGGGCCCGGGGGCGCTTTCCTCACCGCGGGGGGCGTGCTAGGCGAGCGCGGTCGCGGAGGGGCCGGATGAACCTGTTTGCCGAGATCAAGACGCTGGTGGACGAGAGCCTCGCGGCGATGGCCGCGGAGGGCGCGCTGCCGGCCGGGCTCGATCTCGCGAGCGTGGCCGTGGAGCCGCCGCGCGATCCGGCCCATGGCGACATGGCGACCAACGCCGCCATGGTGCTGGCGAAGCCCGCGGGCCGGAAGCCCCGGGAGATCGCCGAGCCGCTCGCGGAGCGCCTCGCCGCCGATCCGCGCGTGACCGAGGCGACCGTCGCGGGGCCGGGCTTCCTCAATCTCCGCCTCGCGCCCTCGGCCTGGCAGGGGGTGGTGGCGGCCGCCCTTGCGGCGGGGCCCGATTTCGGGCGCTCGGCCGCGGGGCAGGGGAGCCGCGTCAATGTCGAGTACGTCTCGGCGAACCCGACCGGGCCGCTCCATGTGGGCCACACGCGCGGCGCGGTCTTCGGCGACGCGCTCGCCGCGCTGCTCGCGTTCTCGGGCCACGCGGTGACGCGCGAATACTACATCAACGATGCGGGCGGGCAGATCGACACCCTCGCGCGCTCGGCCTACCTCCGCTACTGCGAGGCGAACGGCCGCGCGATCGAGATCCCGTCGGGCCTCTACCCCGGCGACTACCTCGTGCCGGTGGGCGAGGCCATCAAGGAGCGCTACGGCGCGCGCCTGCTCAACGCGCCGGAGGAGCACTGGCTCGAGGAGGTGCGCGGGGTCGCCACCGAGCGGATGATGGCGATGATCCGCGAGGACCTCGCCGAACTCGGCGTCGAGATGGACGTCTACAGCTCGGAGAAGGCGATCGCCGCCTCGGGCAAGGTCGAGGCCGCGCTCGAGCGGCTCGAGGCGAAGGGTCTCGTCTATGTCGGCACGCTCGAGCCGCCCAAGGGCAAGCTGCCCGAGGACTGGGAGGCGCGCCCGCAGACGCTCTTCCGCGCCACCGAGTTCGGCGACGACACCGACCGGCCGCTGAAGAAGGCCGACGGGTCGTGGACCTATTTCGCGCCCGACATCGCCTATCACCACGACAAGGTGGAGCGCGGCTTCGACCAGCTGATCAACGTCTTCGGGACCGACCACGGCGGCTACGTCAAGCGGCTGAAGGCGGCGGTGGCGGCGCTCTCCGGCGGCCGGGTGCCGCTCGACATCAAGCTCGTCGGGATGGTGAAGCTCTACAAGGACGGCCAGGAATACAAGATGTCGAAGCGCGCCGGCACCTTCGTCACGCTGCGCGACCTGATCGACGAGGTGGGCCGCGACGTCGTGCGCTTCGTGATGCTGACGCGGAAGAACGACGCCGCGCTCGATTTCGACTTCGCCAAGGCGCTGGAGCAGTCGCGCGAGAACCCGGTGTGGTATGTGCAGTACGCCCATGCGCGGGTGCATTCGCTGATGCGGAAGGCGGCCGAGGCGGGGATTGCGGGGGAGCCCGATCTCGCGCGGCTCGACGACCCCTCCGAGCTCGCGCTGATGAAGAAGATCGCCGAGTGGCCGCGCCTCGTCGAGGCGGCGGCGCAGGCGCACGAGCCGCACCGGGTGGCGTTCTACCTCTACGACCTCGCCTCGGAGTTCCACGCGCACTGGAACCGCGGGCAGGACCGGCCGGAGCTGCGCCTCGTGCGCGAGGACGCGCCCGAGCTCTCCGCGGCACGGATCGCCCTCGCCCGTGCCGTCGGCGTTGTGATTTCCACAGGTCTTGGTATTCTGGGGGTGACCCCGCTGACCGAACTGACATAAGCGCACAGCGCATAGATATGGGGGTCCGAGCAGAGTGGCCCCCTAGGGGTCGAGTACAGGTGATGACCCGATGCGCGACGACACCGACGCCGATCTCGCCGGCGGGGAGGACCCCGCCCCCCTTGCCGTGGCCGGCCGCGAGCGGCCGGCGGCCGCCGCGTGGGCCGGCGCGGGGCTCTCGCTCCTCGTGCTCGCCGGGCTCGGCCTCTGGGTCGAGGACCTGCTGACCCGCGACACGGGCCGGGTGCCGATCATCGCGGCCCGCATCGGGCCGGTGAAGACCGCGGCCGAGGACGGCCCCGCCCCGATCGCGCATCGCGACGTCGAGAGCTACGCCCTCGGGGCGCCCGACGGGCCCGGGGCGGCGGCGGAGGCGCGGTTCGCGCCCGCGACGCCCGCCCCCTCCGAGGAGGACGTGGCGCTCGGGGCGATGCCGATGCCGGCCCCGCGCGAGGCGCCCTCGCCCGCGGCCGAAGAGACGCGCCTCGCGGAGATCGACCCCGCAGCCGTGACCGACGCCGGGGGCGAGGCCGAGCCGGGGGCCTCGGCCGAGAGCGCGCCCGACGCCGAGCCGGGCCCGGCGGGCCCGGTTCCGCCGCAGGGGACGGGCAGCGATCTCGCGCCGGTGGCCACCCCGCCGGCGCCGGCGCGCCCGGGCGATCTCGCGGAGCGGATGGCGGCCGCCCGCCGCGCGGCCGAGGCCGAGCGCGCCTCGCTCGAGCGCGCGGCGGCCGACGCGCCCTATCAGCTGCAGCTCGGCGCCTTTCGCACCGAGGCGCTGACCCGCGGCGCCTGGGAGCGGATCGCCAACCGGCATTCGGAACTCCTCTACAATCGCCGCCTCGCCGTGCAGACCACCACGTCGGGCGGCGAGACCTTCTACCGGCTGCGGGTCGGGCCGTTCACCAGCCTCGCCGAGGCCGCCAGCCTCTGCGAGGCTCTGCGCGCCCGGGGGCAGGACTGCATCCCGGCGGCCAACCGGTGAGCGCGCGGGCGGCGATCTTCGGCCTCTCGGGCACGCGGCTCTCGCCGACGGAGCGCGCCTTCGTCCGCGAGGCGGCGCCGTGGGGCTTCATCCTCTTCGCGCGCAATGCCGAGACGCCGGCGCAGGTCAGGACCCTGGTGGCCGAGCTGCGCGAGGCGGTCGGCCGGGAGGCGCCCGTGCTGATCGACCAGGAGGGCGGGCGCGTCGCCCGGCTCGGGCCGCCGCACTGGCGCGCCTGGCCGCCGCCCGCGACCGACGCCGCGGGTCCGCACGGGGCCGAGCGGCTCCGCCTGCGCACGCGGCTGATCGCGCACGATCTGGCGGCGCTCGGGATCGACGTCTGCTGTGCGCCGATGCTCGACCTGCCGGGGCCGGGCGCGCACGAGATCGTCGTCTCCCGCGCCCTCGGGGCGAGCGCCGCGGAGATCGCCGAGCGCGGGCGCATCGTCGCCGACGCCTTGCTGGCCGGCGGGGTGCTGCCGGTGGCCAAGCACCTGCCGGGCCACGGGCGCGCGACCGCCGACAGCCACGCGGCGCTGCCCGTGGTCGACACGCCGCTCGATGAGCTCGCGGCGACCGACTTCGCCCCCTTCGCCGCGCTCGCCGACCTGCCGCTCGCGATGACCGCGCACGTGGTCTACCGCGCGATCGACGGCGAGCGGCCCGCGACGCTCTCGCCGGCCGCGATCGCGCTGCTGCGGGAGCGGATCGGCGTCTCGGGCGCCCTGATGACCGACGATCTCTCGATGGGCGCGCTCTCGGGCCCCATGCGCGCCCGCGCCGCCGGCGCGCTGCGGGCCGGCTGCAACCTGCTGCTCCACTGCAACGCCGACCCGGCGGAGATGGCCGAGGTCGCCGCCGAGGCGCCGACGCTGACAGGCCGGGCGGCCGAGCGGGCGGCGGCCGCCCTCGCGGCGCGGCGCGCGCCCGAGCCCTTCGACGCGGCGGCCGCGGCGGCGCGCTACGACGCGCTGGCGGGAGCGGCGGCGTGAGCCCGCTCGAGATCCCGACGGGCGCGGAGGACGGCCTCACCGTCGATCTCGACGGCTACGAGGGCCCGCTCGACATGCTGCTGGCGATGGCGCGGACCCAGCGGGTCGACCTGCGGCGCATCTCGGTGCTCGCGCTGGCCGAGCAGTATCTCGCCTTCGTCGAGGGCGCCCGCGCCCGGCGGATCGAGCTGGCGGCCGACTATCTCGTGATGGCGGCCTGGCTCGCCTATCTGAAGTCGCGCCTGCTGCTGCCCCCCGAGGAGACCGCCGAGGAGCCGAGCGCGGAGGAGCTGGCCGCGCGCCTCGCCGGGCGGCTCGAGCGGCTGGAGGCGATCCGGGCGGCCGCCGAGCGGCTGATGGCGCGGCCGGCGCTCGGGCGCGACGTCTTCGCCCGCGGCGCGCCGGAGCGCGTGGCCGCCGCGCGCCGCACGGTCTGGCGCGCCGGGCTCGCCGATCTGCTGAAGGCCTATGGCCGGCTGCGGACCCGGCGCGAGGCGGCCCCGCTCGAGCTCGCCCGGCCGGTGGCCTATGCCGTCGAGGCGGCGATCGAGCGGCTGCGCCGGCTGGTCGGGGCGTGGCCCGGCTGGGGCGCGCTGGCCGCGCATCTGCCGCCCGACTGGCTGACGAGCCCCGAGCGGCGGCGGAGCGCCCTCGCCTCGAGCTTCGTCGCCTCGCTCGAACTGGCCCGCGCCGGGGATGTCGAGATCGCGCAGTCCGCGCCCTTCGCGCCGCTGCTGCTCCGGCCCCGGAGAGGGGCGTGACCGTGCGGCCGGGCGAGCGCCCGCCGGCGCCCGAGAGCGCCCCGTCGGCCCCTGCCGGCGATCTCTTCGCGCGTGCGCCGGGAACCGAGCGCGAGCGCCTCGTCGAGGCGATCCTCTTCGCGAGCGCCGAGCCGCTCCGCCCCGACGAGATCGCCGAGCGCCTGCCGGACCGCGCCGATCCCGGGCCCGCGCTCGCCGCGCTTGCGGCGCAGTACGAGGGCCGCGGCGTGCGGCTCGTCCGCGTCGGCGAGGCGTGGGCCTTCCGCACGGCCCCCGATCTCGGCCCGCTGCTTGCGGACGGCGCCGAGGAGCCGCGCAGGCTCTCCCGCGCCGCCACCGAGACCCTCGCGATCATCGCCTACCACCAGCCGGTGACCCGGGCCGAGATCGAGGAGGTGCGCGGGGTCGCCGTCTCGCGCGGCACGCTCGACCTGCTCCTGGAGCTCGGCTGGATCCGGATGGGGGCGCGGCGCGAGACGCCGGGACGGCCCGCGACCTTCGTGACCACCGAGGTCTTCCTCGACCATTTCGGCCTCGAGAGCGCGCGCGACCTGCCGGGCCTCGCCGATCTCAAGGCGGCGGGGCTCGTCGGCGGGGGCGGATCGGGCGAGGACTGAGGGCGCGGCCGCATTGCTCCGGGCGGGCGCCGCCCGCGCGCTCAGGGGGCGCGGAAATGCTTCGAGAGCTTGAGCGCCTGGCCCTGATAGGTCGAGCCGATGTCGCGGCCGTAGAGGAGGTCGGGCCGCTCGGCCATCCGCTCGTAGACGAGGCGGCCCACCGTCTGGCCGTGCTCGAGCACGAAGGGCGCCTCGTGGCAGCGCACCTCGAGCACCCCGCGCGAGCCGGTGCCGTCTGCCGAGACGTGCCCGAAGCCCGGGTCGAAGAAGCCCGCATAGTGCACCCGGAACTCGCCCGCCACGGCCATGTAGGGGACCATCTCGGCCGCGGTGTCCGGCGGGACGGAGACCGCCTCACGGCTGACGAGGATGTAGAAGGCGCCCGGGTCGAGGATCACGTGGCCGCCGCGCGCGCGCACGGGCTCCCAGAACTCGGCCGGGTCGTAGTGGTCGATCCGCGCGAGGTCGATCAGCCCCGAATGGCGCCGCGCCCGCCAGCCCACCAGCCCGTCGGGCCCCTGCGCCGCGAGGTCGACCGAGAAGCCGAGCCCGCCGTCGATCGTCGCGTCCGCGCGGTCGACCAGCGGCTCGCGCGCGTGCAGGGCGGCGAGTGCGGCGTCGTCGATCCGGGCCTCGCCGCGGCGGAGCCGGAGCTGGTTGAGCCGCGCGCCGGGGCGCACCAGCACGGAGAAGGTGCGCGGGCTGATCTCGGCATAGAGAGGACCCGCATAGCCCGCCTCCAGCCGGTCGAACTCGGCCTGCCGGTCGCCGATCAGCCGGGTGAAGAGGTCGAGCCGCCCGGTCGAGCTCTTGGCGTTGGCCGCGGCCGCCATGTCGGCGGGCAGGGAGACCCGCTCGGCGAGCTCGACCACGTAGACGCAGCCGGTCTCGAGCACCGCGCCGGGGCGCAGGTCGATCTCGTGCATGCCGAACTCGGCGATCCGGTCGGCCACGGCGTGGGCGCGGCCGGCGAGAAAGCTGGCGCGCACGCGCCATCCGCGCGTGCCGAGGCGGAGATCCAGCGAGGCCGGCTGGATCTGGTCGGCCTCGAGCGGCGCCCCGGCCAGGATGGCGCCGCGCGCGGCGAGGCATCGGAGCTCCTGCGACGGGATCACGCCGGGGCGCGGATCGTCCATGGCGGGCTCCGTCAGGGCGGTGGCGGGGGGCTCGCGGCGGGGCGGGGCCGACGGCGGCGCCCGGATGGCCGCCATCGGCTCCGGTTGGTCGGGCCGGCGAGATTCGAACTCACGACCTCTTGCGCCCCATGCAAGCGCGCTACCAGACTGCGCTACGGCCCGATCGACCGGGACATACTCCGTGCGTCGGGGCGGCGCAAGGGCGCGGGCCGGGTCAGAGCCGGTCGCGGATCGCCGCCACCGTCATGGCCGCGACGAGGAGCGGCGCGCGGAACCAGTCGCCGCCGGGGAAGGCGGGCGTCGGCAGGCGCGCCATCAGGTCCCACCGCTCGCTGACCCCGGCGATCGCCTCGGCCGCCACGGCCCCGCCGAGGGTCGCCATGTGGATGCCCGAGCCCGACCAGCCGGAGATCGACAGCAGCCGCGGGCCGACGCGCTGGAACACCGGCATCCGGTGGGGCGTGATCGCGAGCGTGCCGCCCCAGGCATGGGTGAACGGCCGCTCGGCGAGGTCGGGGTAGACGTCGGCCATGGCGCGGCGGACCAGCGCGGCGATGTCGCGCGGGAAGCGCCGGCCATAGCTCTCGCCGCCGCCCCAGACGAGCCGCAGGTCCGGCGAGAGCCGGTAGTAGTTGAGAACGAACTTCGTGTCCGAGACGCAGAGCCGGCGCGGGTTGATCCGGTCCGCGGTCTCGGGCTCCAGCGGCTCGGTGACGGCGATGAAGTTGTTGATCGGCATCGCGCGGCGCTGCGCGGCCGGCACCAGCCCGTCGAGATACCCGTTGGCGGCGAGGAGCACCGTGTCGGCCGTCACCGCGCCGGCGTCGGTCTCGACGCGCCCGCCCTCGATCCGGCGCACGCGCGAGCGCTCGTGGAGGCGCGCGCCGGCCCCGGCGGCGGCGCGCGCGAGGCCGAGCGCGAGGCGGAGCGGGTGGAGATGCGCGGCCTCCATGTCGAGCGCGCCGGCGTGGTAGCGCTCGGTGCCGAGGAGCGCCGCGGTCGCGGCCCGGTCGAGCACCTCGATCTGGTGCCCGTAGCCGGCGGCCTCCTCCGCCCACTCGGCGAGCGCGCGGGCGTGGGCGGGCTTCCACGCGGCGTCGAGATGGCCGGGCGTCAGGTCGCAGTCGATCCCGTGCTCGGCCACGAGCCGCTTGACGAGGGCGTTGGCCTCGCGGGCGAGCGCGAAGACGCGGGCGGCGTCGGCGTCGCCGAGCGCGCGGCGGTGCGCCGCCATCGGCGCGCGGGGCACGGCGGCGAGCTGCCCGCCGTTGCGCCCGGAGGCGCCCCAGCCGACCCGGTTGGCCTCGAGGAGCGCCACGTCGTAGCCGCGTTCCGCGAGGTGCAGCGCCGCCGAGAGGCCGGCATAGCCGCCGCCCACGATGCACACGTCGGCGCGCGCCGCGCCCGCGAGCGGCGGATGGTCGGGCAGCGGCCCGGCGGTCTCGGCATACCACGAGCGCGCGTGCTCGCCCGGCCGGTCGTTGGTGTCGAGATAGCCGGCCACGGCGCCCGCCCGGTCAGCCGAGGTCGGGCTCCGTCACCTTGAAGGACGGGATCTTCTGCATCGCCTCCCACCACGCGGCGAAGCCCGGGATCGCCGTCAGACGCTCCATCTCGGGCGTCAGCGACACGTAGAAGACGATCGGGCCGAGGAGGAAGTCCGCGAGGCTCGGATCGGCGCCGGCGAGCCACGGGTCCGAGCCCTTCTTCTCGAGCAGCAGCCGGATCAGCGTCTCGCTCTGCTCGCGCATCTCGGCCTGGCGCGCGTCGTCCTGCCCGCCGATGAAGTCGGGGAACAGATGGTAGCCCGCCATGGTGATCATCGCGGGATAGCCGTAGCTGTTGATCAGGTTGATCGCCTGGGTCATCCGGGCGCGGTCCGCCGCGCTCTGCGGCACGTGGGTCGAGCCGGGCAGCGTCTCGTCGAGATAGCGGCAGATCGCGTCGGTCTCGAGAAGGCGCATGCCGTCGATGTCGAGCACCGGCACCTTGCCGAAGGGGTGGCGCTCGCGGTGCTCGGGGCTCTTCGGCTCGCCGGCCAGCACGTTCACCGGCACCTGCTCGTAGTCGAGCCCCTTCTCCGCGAGGATCATCTTCACGGTGCGGACATAGGTCGAGCCGTCGAAGCCGTAGAGCACGGGCTTGGTCGTCATCGGTCCTCCTTGCCGCGGCGGCCGCGGCGTCTGCGGTCTCGGGATCGCCGCCCGGCTCAGAGCTCGCCGGCGCGGCGCTTGCGGTCGAGCAGGTCGTCGAGCGTCTTGCGCGCGCGGGCGACGAGGATGTCGCACTCCTCCTCGGTGATCGTGAGCGGCGGCGCGATCATCAGCGTGTCGCGGGTCGCGCGCATCACGAGGCCGTTGGCCACCGAGAGGTCGCGCGCCTCGGTGCCGGTGCGTCCCTCCTCGGCGAAGCGGGCGCCGGTCTTGCGGTCGCGCACGAGCTCGAGCGCGCCGATCAGGCCCTTCATCCGCGTCTCGCCGACCAGCGGGTGATCAGCGAGGCTCGCCCAGCCGCGCTGGAGATAGGGACCGGTCGCGTCGCGCACGCGCTCGGGCAGGCGCTCCTCGCGGAGGATGGCGAGGTTCGCGAGGCCCGCGGCACAGGCGGCCGGGTGCCCCGAATAGGTGTAGCCGTGGAAGAACTCGCCGGCCGTCGCCATCACCGGTCCCGCGACCTTCTCGGAGATGAACACCCCGCCCATCGGCACGTAGCCCGAGGTCATGCCCTTGGCGATCGTCATCAGGTCGGGGGTGATCGCGTAGGTCTCCGAGCCCCACCAGTTGCCGGTGCGCCCAAAGCCGCAGATCACCTCGTCGGCGATCAGCAGGATGTCGCGCTCGGCGCAGATGCGCGCGATCTCGGGCCAGTAGCTCTCGGGCGGGACGATCACGCCGCCGGCGCCCTGGATCGGCTCGGCGATGAAGGCGCAGACGCGATGCTCGCCGATCCGGTCGATCGCCGCCTCGAGCGCGCGGGCGCGGCGCAGGCCGAAGTCGTGCGGGCTCTCGCCGGGCTCCGCCTCGCCGAACCAGTAGGGCTGGTCGATGTGCTCGATCCCCTCGATCGGCAGGCCGGACTGCGCGTGCATCGCGCCCATGCCGCCGAGCGAGGCCGAGCCGACCGACGAGCCGTGATAGGCGTTCCGGCGCGAGATGAAGACCTTCTTCTCCGGCTTGTCGAGGCAGTCCCAGTAGACGCGGGCCAGGCGGAAGATCGTGTCGTTCGCCTCCGAGCCCGAATTGGCGAAGAACACCCGCGTCATCTGCGGCGGCGCGACCTCGCAGAGCTGGGCGGCGAACTCGGCGGCCGCGGGATGCGTGCACTGGAAGAAGGTGTTGTAGTAGGGCAGGCGGCGCAGCTGGTCGGCGACCGCATCGGCGATGCGCTCGCGCCCGTAGCCCACGTTGACGCACCAGAGCCCCGACATCCCGTCGAGGATGCGGTTGCCCTCGCTGTCGGTCAGCCAGACGCCGTCCGCGCCGACGAGAACGCGCGCCCCCCTGGCCGCGAGATCGGCGGTGTCGGTGAAGGGGTGCCAGTGGTGGGCCGCGTCCATCGCCTGGTAGTCGGCGGTGGCGCGGAGGTTCGGCGCGGTGTTCATCGGGTGCTCCTGCGGGGTCTCCTTCGTTATGGAGGCTGCGGGGCGCCGGTCAAGCGCGCCGAGGCCCCGCCGCTTGCCAGCCGCGGGTGCCTGTGCTGACATCGCGCACCCGCCCGTGCCTCCGGAAGCCCGCCCATGGATGACCCGCACCGCCGCGACCACGCCTTCCTCGCGACGGACCCCCGCACCCCAGCCGACGACGCGCCGATGTTCTCGGGCGCGCTCTCCTTCTGCCGGCGACCTTACGCGGCGCGGCTCGACGGCCTCGACGTCGCGGTGTTGGGCGTGCCGGTCGACACCGCGGTGTCGAACCGCCCCGGCTGCCGCTTCGGGCCGCGCGCGATCCGGGCCGCCTCGGCGCAGCTCGCCTGGGGCCGGATCTGGCCCTCGGCCTTCGACCCGTTCGATCGCCTCGCGGTGGGGGACTGGGGCGATGTCGCCTTCGACTACGGCCGTCCGGCCGAGGTGCCCGACCGGATCGAGGCGGCGGTGGGCGCGATCCTCGCCGCCGGGGTGACGCCGCTCGCGCTCGGCGGCGACCACTCCACCACCTATCCGTCGCTCCGCGCCCACCGCGCGCGCCTCGACGGGCCGCTGGCGCTGGTGCAGTTCGACGCCCACTCCGACACCTGGGGCGCACCGGGCCGCGAGGGCGGGCGGATCGATCACGGCACCATGTTTCGCCGCGCCGCCGAGGAGGGGCTGATCGACCCCGCGGGCTCCATCCAGATCGGCGTGCGCACCACCAACGACGATCCGATGGGCTTTCGCATCCTCGACACCGGCGCGGTCCACCGCGACGGGCCGGAGGCGGTCGTGACGGCGATCCGCGAGACGGTGGGCGAGCGCCCGGCCTATCTCTCCTTCGACATCGACTGCCTCGACCCGGCCTTCGCGCCCGGCACCGGCACGCCGGTCTGCGGCGGGCTCTCGACCTGGCAGGCGCGGTCGTGCCTGCGCGGGCTCGCGGCCGCGGGCGGGGTCCGGCTCGTGGGGCTCGATCTCGTCGAGGTGTCCCCGCCCTACGACCACGCCGAGATCACCGCGCTGGCCGCGGCGACGCTGGCGCTCGACATGCTCTGCCTGCTGGCGGTCGCGCGGGGCCGGGCGTGAGCCTCGGGCCGGCGCTCGCGATCGCCGCCGCCGAGCACCCGGACGCGGTCTGGGCCGAGGTGGTTCTGACCGACCTCAACGGCCTGCCGCGCGGCAAGCTCGTGCCGGTGGCGCTGCTCGAGAAGCTCGCCCGCGGCGGCATGCGGATGCCCGTCTCGGCGGTGGGGCTCGACGTCTTCGGCTCCGACGTCGCCGAGAGCGGCATCGCGATCGAGCGCGGCGACCCGGACGGGCCGCTCTGGCCGGTGCCCGAGACGCTCGGGCCGATGCTCTGGGCCGAGGAGCCGACGCTCCAGGTGCTCTGCATGATCGGCGAGGCGGAGGGCGCGGGCGGCGGGCTCTGCCCCTACGACCCGCGGGCGGTGCTGTCGCGCATGGTCGACCGGCTCGACGACGCGGGGCTGACCGCCGCCATGGCCTTCGAGCTCGAGTTCTACCTGATCGAGCCGCACGACCCCGCGCCCGCCGAGATGCCCGGCGGGGCGCCGACCAACCCGACGCGCGACCAGATCTACGATCTCACGGTCCTGCGCGGGTTCGCGCCGATCCTCACGGCGATCAACACCGCCGCGCGGGCGCTCGGCGCGCCCACCGAGACGGTGATCTGCGAGTTCGGCGCCGGCCAGTTCGAGATCAATCTCGGCCATGTGGAGGATCCGCTGACGGCCGCGGACCATCTCGTCGCGCTGAAGCGCGCGATCCGCGGCGTCGCGCGCTGCCACGGCCTCGACGCGAGCTTCATGGCCAAGCCCTTCGGCGCGCGGGCGGGTTCGGGGATGCATGTCCATGTCAGCCTCGCCCGCGGCGCGGAGCGGCTCTTCGACGGCGGCGACGGGCCGTCCGCGCCCGCGCGGCGGGCGATCGCCGGGCTGCTCGACACGATGGCCGACGCGATGCTGATCTGGGCGCCGCACCAGAACTCCTATCGCCGCTTCGTGCCGGGGAGCTACGCGCCCCTCGTGGCCGCCTGGGGGCTCGACAACCGCGGCACCGCGCTCCGGATGCCCGAGACGGCGGGCCCGGGCGCGCGGATCGAGCACCGGGTCGCGGGCGCCGACGCCAATCCCTACCTCGTGGCCGCGGCGATCCTCGCGGGCATCCTCGAGGGGCTGGAGCGCGCGGCCGAGCCGCCGCCGCCCGTCGCCGCCGAGGCGGGGCCGGGCACGGGCGCGCCGCTGCCGGCGAGCTGGGCCGAGGCGGAGCGGCGGTTCTCGGCGAGCGGCTTCGTCGCGGAGCGGCTCGGCGAGCCCTTCCGGCACGTTTTCGGGGCGATGAAGCGGCAGGAGCGCGCGACGCTGCTCGCGCGCGTCAGCGATGTGGAATATCAGGCATATCTGAGGACCGTGTGAGGCGGCGCTGGCGGAGGAGCGGAGAACGTGGAGGCCGGCCCGGAGATCCCGCCCGATCGCCCTCCGCCGCGGCACCGGGCGCCGCGGGTGCAGGTGCTGCGCCGGATCGAGGACATCGAGCGGATCGAGTACACCGACGGGCTGGCGGCGGTGGAGGTCCCGGTCGCCCTGCTCGACGAACTCCCTCTCGTCAACGACGCGCGGATGGACGGCCCGCGCCTGGTCCGGCTGATGCGCTCGATCCGCGCCAAGGGGTTCACCCCGTCCGACCCCGTGATCTGCCGGATCGGCATGAAGGGGCGCTGGGTCGTGGTCGATGGCGGGCACCGTCTCACGGCGGCGAAGCTGATCGCGCGCGAGTTCTGGACCAACCTCTTCGGGCCGAAGATCGACCGGATCTACTTTCTCCTCTTCACGACGCCGGGCAGCTGGCGCAAGGTGCGCGAGGCGGCGGCCGACATCGGTGTTCGCGTTCCGCCGCGGGAGCCGCCGGACGGTTCCGACGCGTGCGCTTGATTCTCGCTTCGGTTGTCAAGTCACTGCATTGTGTTATTGTTCCAACCGGTTTCAGCGCGGGCGTTTTTCGATTTCGCCGGCATGAACGCGAGGCAGGCATGATCGGGTTCCCAGCACGGACGGGAGTGGCGCTCGCCGCGGCCTTGGGCGGGCTGCTGGCCGCGGGGTCCGCGCCGGCGCAGACCACGATCGCCTGCGGCGAGGTCTACGAGGTGCGGGCGGGCGACACGCTGCGCGACATCGCCGTCGCGGCCTACGGCTTCGGCAATTTCGAGGTGATCTTCGAGGCGAACCGCGACGTGCTCGCGACGCCCTCGCTGCTGCTCGTCGGCCAGCGCCTGTTCATCCCCTGCCTCGACGGCGAGGGCGCGAGCGCCACGCGAACGCCCGGCGCGGGGGTCCTGCAGCGCCAGGGCCAGCTTCTGGCGCCGCCCGAGCTCAGCGCCGGCGCGCTCGCGCTGCCCGCGCCGGTGCCCCAGCCGACCGAGGAGGAGCTCTTCGGCGATCTGCCGGCGGAGGACGCGGCCGAGGCCGAGACCGCCGAGGTGATCGATCCGGATCAGCCCGCGGTCGGCCGGCTCGGCGCCGAGGCGGGTGCGGAGGCCCCCGGGCCCGAGGCGGGCGGCGCCGAGGGGCCCGAGCGCTCGGCCGAGGCCGAGGCGCTCGCGCGGCTCGCCCCGGGGCCGTCGCCGACCGATCCGCTCGAGGCCCCCGCGATCCCCGCGGAGGACGCGACCGACCCCGGGACGCTCGGCGGCGCGTCGAGCCCCGGGCGCATCGTGATCCCGGCCGGGCCCGGCTCGTCGGCGCGCGCCTCGACCGTGCTGCAGCCGGGCGTGCCCTCCGCCGCGCGCATCGGGACCGTTCTGGCGCCCGGCGCCGGCGAGGGGACCGGTGCGCGGCTGCCCGACGAGGCGTGGCGCCTGCCGCTGTCGCAGGGATCCGACGAGGCGGGACCGGCCGAGGCCGCGGGCGACGCCGCCGCCGATGCCGGCGTGGCGCTTCTCCAGGGCGCGCGCGCCGGCGATGCCGCCCGCGACGGCGGCGCGGCCCTCTTGCCCGGGCGGCCGGCCACCGGCGAGCCCGAGCCCACGCCCGCGCTCGAGCCCGACCGCCCGGCGGTGAGCGCCGCCGAGGCCGCGCAGATCGTGCCCGCGGAGCCCGGCGCGCCGGCCACCGGCACCGGCGCCGCGGCGGCCCAGCACGGCGCATCGGCGGCCCCCCGCGAGAGCGGCACGCAGGCGGGCG
>CAZWDE010000045.1:0-14329 GCA_964632555.1 uncultured Limibaculum sp. | reverse complement strand
GCGGAACGGGGGCGGGCACGGCCCCGGCCCAGCCGCCGCCCCCGGCCGCCGGGGGCGGATCGCCCGACGCGCCGAACTTCGCGCGACGCGCGGCGCGAAGCTCGGCCAGCCTGCTCTGCGCCGCCGCACGCACCGCGCGCGCCTCGGTCCTGTAGCTGGATGACATACGGGATCGCTCCACGACCTCTGTCAGGAGGGGGCGGCCGGCGGCCGCCCGCCGCTCACTCACGCGGCCTGCGGATCCACCGTGAGCCCGATCGCCTCGGCGTATTTCAGCCAGGTCTCGACGGAGGCGACGACCGCGCGGACCTCGACCGCCAGCAGCTCGATCCCCACGAGCGACACGCGGACGAAGGCGTCGACGACGACGCCCTTGTCGAGGATGCGGTCGATCACCTCGGCGAGGCTGGTGGACGCGACGCTCTTCTCGATAGCCATGGGGCACCCCTTCTTTCCTCACAGATTCGGCGGCCCGCCGCGTCTCTCATCGCTTCGGCGACCGGCAGGTTGCCCACCCATAGGCCGAACAGTCTTAGCAATCGCTGAAGGACCGCCGCGCCGGGCGCCGGGAACCGCCCGGCCGCCGCGTCGTTCATTCCCGTCCGCAGGACGATGACGAAGCGACGAAGGAGGGCACCGTGGTCGACAGCGAGACCCGGCACCAGATGGCGGAGGTTCTGCGCGAGAGCTTCGGCGACAAGGCGGCCTTCGAGGCCGCGCGGCGCGAGCGCGAGGCGCGCGAGGCGGGCCAGCAGCAGGAAGCCGAGAACTGGCAGGAGGTGCGCAAGCTCCTCAAGGAGCAGAGCGGACCGCCGGAAAGCTGATCCGAGCGGCGCCGCGCTCGGCGCGGCTCGGGAACGCGCCCGACACGCTTCCGTTTCTGGCGGGACGAACCCGAACCACACGGAGGTGTATCATGAAGAGCCAGTTGCTTCTTGGCGGCGCGCTCGCCGCCCTGCTCGCCGCGAGCGCGGCCGCCCAGTCGACCGGCACCGAGGCCGACCAGGGCGCCGACCAGACCGACCAGGCGTCCGAGACCGGCGGAACCGACGGGAGCGGCCAGTCCGGCACGGCCGCGCAGTCGTCCGGCACCGAGGGCGACCAGACCGGCCAGATGTCCGAGACCGGCGGAACCGACGGGAGCGGCCAGTCCGGCACGGCCGGGCAGACGGCCGAGGGCGCGGGCTCGCAGGCCGGCGACAGCCGGCGCGCCGAGGACGGCATGGCCTCGGAGACCGAGGGCGACGCGCCGGCCAACGTGGCGATGAGCGTCCGCGAGATGATGGGCGTCGAGGTGACCAACACCCGCGGCGAGGCGCTCGGCGAGGCCTATGACGTGCTGCTCGACCGGGACGGCACGGCCCGCGCCGTCGTGGTGTCGGTCGGCGGCGTGCTGGGCCTCGGCGACAAGCTCGTCGCGGTGCGGACCAACAGCTTCGACGAGCTGTCGCAGGAGCGGCTCGTGATGAGCGCGACCCCCACCCAGATCGAGAACCGCGAGGCGTTCGACTACGCGGCCGTGACCCCGCGCAGCCTCGCGCCCATCGGCTTCGGCGGCACCGACGCGCAGAGCGAGCAGACCAACGCCGAACGCCAGGCCTATCTCGACGAATGGTCGGGACGGATGGACGAGTGGTCCGAGAAGGCCGCCGAGCGCGCCGACGAGGCGGCCGAGGCGGCCAAGGAGAACGCCAGCAGCGCCTGGGACGAGGTCGAGGAGCGCTGGGCGGCGCTTCAGGAAGCCTCGGCCGAGCAGTGGGAGGACGCGAAGCAGTCCTTCGAGCAGGCCTACGACGACTACGTCACCGCGCAGGAGGGGGGCACCGGCGGCTCGGGCTCGGGCTCCGGCGGGTCCGGCTCGGGCGGTTCCGACGAGCAGAGCAGCGGTTGATCCGCACCACCGCAGCGGCGCGGGACGGGGGGTCGCCCACGGGGCGGCCCCCTTTTTTCGTCGTGCCGCCGCCGGAGGACGGGCGCGATTGACGGCGCTCGCCGGGCCCGGAACGCTGCGGGCGGCGCGGGGTCCGGACGGCCCGCGCCGTGACCGCATCACGGGAGGCCGACGCGATGAAGATCACCACGAGCTCCGCCAAGCCGGGCCGCAAGACCTACAACGTGACCGGCGCGACCTTCGAGGAGGCGCGCAAGGACATGGACAAGAAGAGACCGGGGGAGAACGGGGCCTACGAATACGACATCAAGATGTCATGGAAGGGCGACGCCGATAGCAAGGTCACATCCTCGAAGATCACCCACACCTCCACGATCACGATGCCGAAATGGGTCGATTACAAGAAGGCCACGAAGGATGACAAGGCGGCGTGGGACAAGATGTACAAGACCCTCGACAAGCACGAGGACGGGCACCACGACATCTGTGTCGAAGAACTGGCGGCATTCAAGGCGGAGATGGAGGGAAAAACCGAGATGAAGGGGAAGGCCTACGAGAAGGAATTCAAGGCGTTCCTGGACGAGGTCGCGAAGAAGCAGGACAAGTACGACAAGCGCACGGACCACGGGCGGAAGTGACCCGGCCCCAGAGCGGCCGGCGCCGTCAGCCGGGATCGTTCTCGTCGACCACGCGGAACTCGCCCGAGGCGGCGTCCGACGGGGGCTCGTCGAACCCCGTCGCGTTGAGCCCCCGGCGCAGCAGCTCGCGGATCGCCGCGGCGCGCGAGG
Source organism: uncultured Limibaculum sp. (assembly GCA_964632555.1). Taxonomy (GTDB): domain Bacteria; phylum Pseudomonadota; class Alphaproteobacteria; order Rhodobacterales; family Rhodobacteraceae; genus Thermohalobaculum. The sequence goes on along the minus strand of CAZWDE010000045.1, from coordinate 11,650 downwards.
GCAGCCGGTTCTCGAAACGCCAGTCGTCGATCGCCTGCAGCTCCTCGACGTCCAGCATCAGCTGGAGCTTCTCGGTGCGCTTGGGTGGCCGCGCCTCGCTCATGCGCCGGAGGCCCTTTCCGTCGATCACTCCAGTTCCGTCAGCGAGGGAGATGCCATGGCCGGCGTCATCCACGCAAGCGAGGCCGCCGCCGTCGGCTGCGCCAGCGACGCAGCAACCTGAAGTCATGGATATCAAGTATATGATTTTTATTGATTAGATTTCGGGGCTGCCTAAGTCGAGGGTCGTATGTCGAAAAGGAGAGTTGCATGACCCATGCCGCGCTGACGGCCACGCCGTCGCCCGATTCCCCGGACACCGGCATCGACGCCAAGGCGCGCATCGCCAACGCTCTGACGGCGATCCTCGCCGACAGCTACGTGCTGCTCGTGAAGACGCAGGGGTATCACTGGAACGTCGTCGGCCCGCTCTTCCCGCCGATCCACGAGCTGACCGAGAAGCATTACCGGGACCTCTTCGAGGCGATCGACGACGTCGCCGAGCGGATCCGCGCGCTCGGCCACCTCGCGCCGCTGTCCTTCACGGACATGATCGCGCAGGCCGCGCTCACGGAGGAGAGCGCCGCGCGGAGCGCCGCCTGCATGGTGGGCCAGCTGGTCTCGGACCACGAGCGCCTCGTCGCCCGGCTGCGCGAGACCGCGGCGCTGGCCGCCTCCGAGGGCGACGGCGCCACGGAGGACCTGTGCAACGGACGGATGGCGTTCCACGAGGAAGCCGTCTGGATGCTCCGCGCGATCGTCGCGGAATGACCGCCCCGCCCGCGGGATCGCCCGCGGCGCGGCCGTATCGGAGACGACCGATGTCGCCAAGCCATTCCCGTGCCGACGAGGCCCGGGCCGCCGACAGCGTCGAGAGCGAAAGCTGGGAGCTCGGCCCGGCCGGCTCGGGCGAGCGCCTGATGGGGCTCGAGATCGAGTTCGGCTCGCTGACCGTCGAGGCGGCGACCAACCTCCTCGGGCGCGCCTTCGACGCCGAGCCGGTGTTCCACTCGCGCCACTCGGCCGAGCTCCGGATCGGCGGACACGCGCCCTTCACCGTGGCGCTCGACACCCGGCACGCGCTCCACAAGGCCGACGACGGCCTCGTGGCGCGGCTGCTGCGCGACGCGCTCGGCGACGCGGCGGCGCTCGTCGTGCCGACGGAGATCACCTGCCCGCCGATCCCGCTGGCCGAGGCCGGCCTGCTCGACCGGATCGTGGAGGCGCTGCGACAGGGCGGCGCGAGCGGCACGCAGGCCGCGCCGCACCACGCCTTCTCGGTGCAGCTCAACCCGGAGGCGGCGGAGACGACCCCGGCCCATGTGCTGGCGATCCTCCGCGCCTATCTCGTGGTCGAGGAGCATCTGCGCGCCGAGATCGACGTCGACCCGCTGCGCTCGCTGATCGGCTTCGAGGCGCGCTTTCCCCTGCCCTATCAGCGGCGCATCCTCGAGCCCGGCTACGCGCCGGACGCCGCCGCGCTGATCGACGACTACGTGCTCGCCAACCCGACGCGCAACCGGGGCCTCGATCTGCTGCCGATCCTCGCCCAGCTCGACCGCCGGCGCGTGAGCGCGCGCCTGCCGGACGAGAAGATCAGGGCGCGCCCGGCCTTCCACTACCGCCTGCCGAACAGCTGCGTGGACGAGCCGGGCTGGTCGCCGCGGACCGAATGGCGCCGCTGGCTGGCGGTGGAGCGGCTCGCGGCCGACCCGGAGCGGCTGGCGGGCGCGGTGGCCGAGCGCCGTGCCCTGCTCGACAGCAGCCTGCCGGAGCTCGTGCTGCGGCCGCGGCTGCGGGCGGTGTCGAGCAAGCATGCGGTGCCGGCATGACGCGACCGCTCATCGCCGTCGCGACGCCGGCGCGGATCACGCCCGCCTGGCCGTTCCTGGCTCTCGCCGTCTGGCTCGCCGGCGGTCGCCCCCGCCGCCTGCCGCCCGGGCGGTGGGCCGCCGAGCGCGACCGTGTGCACGGCATCATCGTCGGCGGCGGCAGCGACATCGGCGCCGAGATCTACGGCAGCAAGGCGGTCCTCGACACCCGCGTCGATGTCGAGCGCGACGCCGCCGAGCGCGCTCTCGTGCTCGACGCCTGGCCGACGGGCATGCCCGTGCTCGGGATCTGCCGTGGCGCGCAGATGATGAACGTGGCGCGCGGCGGCACCCTGCACGGCGACATCCACGCGGTCTACGTCACCGCGCCGCGCATGTGGACGCCGCTGCCGCTCAAGCACGTGCACGTCCTCGAGGAGACCGAGCTCGCCCGGATCACGCGGGTGCGGCGCTTCCGGGTCAACAGCCTGCACCACCAGTCCGTCGACCGGCTGGGCGAGGGGCTCTCGATCGCGGCGCGCGACGAGGCCGGCATCGTGCAGGCCATCGAGGCGGCGGGACCCACCTTCCGGCTCGGCGTGCAGTGGCACCCCGAGTTCCTGCCCTACAAGCGCACCCACCGGCGGCTCTTCCGCGCCTTCATCGAGGCCGCCGCCCGGTTCGCCCGGACCGCGGAGCGCACGCCGCTCGCCGCGTGACCGGACCGACAGAAAGGAGACCTGAATGACCTCGACCAACGAGGCGCATGACGGCTTCGATCCCATCGAGGCCGCGCCGAACCCGATCGACACCGACTACGAGGTCGGCCGCGACAATGTCCGGATCTTCGGGCTCGACATTCACCACCCGGTGTTCCTCGTGTCCGCCGGCACGATCACGCTGTTCATCGTCGGCACGCTCCTGTTCCCGGACCAGGCCGAGACCGGGTTCGAGACGGTCCGGCAATGGGTGACCTCGCGCTTCGACTGGCTGCTGATGAGCGTCGCCAACCTTCTCGTGCTGTTCGGCCTCGTCGTGATCGTGACCCCGCTCGGCCGGGTGCGGCTCGGCGGCGACGACGCCCGGCCCGACTTCTCCTACCTCACCTGGTTCGCGATGCTCTTCGCCGCCGGCATGGGCATCGGGCTGATGTTCTACGGCGTCAGCGAGCCGATCTCGCATTATTCGAGCGCGGTCGCCGAGGGCGCGGGCGGGCCCGAGAGCTGGGCCCCGCTCGGCGGCGCGGCGGGCGATCCCGAGGCGGCGCGCCAGCTCGGCATGGCGGCGACGATCTTCCACTGGGGCCTGCACCCCTGGGCGATCTACGGCGTCGTGGGGCTCACGCTCGCCTTCTTCGCCTACAACAAGGGCCTGCCGCTCACCCTCCGCTCGGCCTTCTACCCGATCCTCGGCGAGCGCGTCTGGGGCTGGCCGGGCCACGTGATCGACACGCTCGCGGTCTTCGCGACGCTCTTCGGGCTTGCGACCTCGCTCGGGCTCGGGGCCGAGCAGGCGGTGGCCGGGCTCAATCACCTCTTCGGCGTGCCCGTGAGCGACGAGGCGAAGGTCGGCCTGATCTGCGGGATCACCGCGATCGCCCTCATCTCGGTCGTTCTGGGGGTCGAGAAGGGCGTGCGCCGGCTCTCGGAGATCAACATGGTGCTCGCCGTGCTGCTGCTCGGCTTCGTCGTGGCCGTCGGCCCGACGCTCGCGATCCTCGGCGGCTTCTTCGACAACCTCTTCGCCTATGGCGAGCAGCTGCTGCCGCTCTCGAACCCCGTGGGCCGGACGGACGACAACTTCCGCGAGGGCTGGACGTCGTTCTACTGGGCGTGGTGGATCGCGTGGTCGCCCTTCGTCGGCACCTTCATCGCGCGGGTCTCGCGCGGGCGCACGGTGCGCGAGTTCATGATCGCGGTGCTGATCGTGCCGACCCTCGTCTCGGTGCTGTGGATGACCGCCTTCGGCGGCACCGCGATCGCCCAGGTCACCGAGGGCGGCGTGGAGGCCCTCGTCGAGGCGGATCTGGCCGTCAAGCTCTACGTGATGCTCGAGCAGCTGCCGATCGCGAGCCTCACCGCGCTCGTCGGCGTCATCCTCGTGATCGTCTTCTTCATCACCTCGTCGGACTCGGGCAGCCTGGTGATCGACACGATCACCGCCGGCGGAAAGGTTGACGCGCCGGTCACCCAGAGGGTCTTCTGGGCAAGCTTCGAGGGCCTCGTGGCGATCGCGCTGCTGCTCGGCGGCGGGCTCGCGGGACTGCAGGCGGCGGCGATCACCACCGGCCTGCCCTTCGCGATCGTGCTCGCCCTCATCTGCGTCGGCACGCTGATCGGGCTGCGCGACGAGTTGCGGCCGAAGCCGCAGCTCTGACGCGGGGCGAGGGAGGACCGGGGCCATGTGCGGTGTCTGCGGCGAAGTCACCTTCGACGGATCGGCCGCCTCCATGCGCGGGATCGAGCGGATGCTCGCCCGCCTGCGCGCGCGTGGGCCCGACGGGGTGGGCGCGGTGGCGCGCGGCCGCGTCGCCCTCGGCCACCGCCGGCTGAAGATCATCGACCTGACCGAGGCGGGCCGGCAGCCGATGTCGGACCCCGAGCTCGGCCTCGACCTCGTCTTCAACGGCTGCATCTACAATCACGCCGCGCTCCGCCGCGAGCTCGAGGAGCGCGGCTACCGCTTCTTCTCGAGCTCCGACACCGAGGTGGTGCTGAAGGCGCACCACGCCTGGGGCGCCGAGGCGCCGACGCGCTTCCACGGCATGTTCGCCTATGTGGTGGCCGAGCGCGACACCGGGCGGGTGTGGATGGCGCGCGACCGCTTCGGCATCAAGCCGCTCTACCTGACCGACGAGCCGGGCCGCGTCCGCTTCGCCTCGACCCTGCCGGCGCTGCTCGCGGCGGGCGATGTCGACACCGCGATCGATCCCGAGGCGCTGGCGCTCTACATGACGCTGCACGCGGTCGTGCCGCCGCCGCGGACGATCCTGCGCGGGGTGCGAAAGCTGCCGGCGGCCACCATCCGGCGCATCGAGCCGGACGGGCGGCACGAGGACCACCGCTACTGGAGCGTCTCCTACGACCGCAGCGCCGAGGACGAGGCGCGCTCGGCCGACGAGTGGCAGGAGCGGCTGCTCGACGCGCTGCGCGTCGCGGTCGACCGGCGGATGGTGGCCGACGTGCCGGTCGGCGTCCTGCTGTCGGGCGGGGTCGATTCGAGCCTGATCGTCGGGCTGCTGGCGGAGGCCGGGCAGACCGGGCTGCGCACCTTCTCGATCGGCTTCGAGGCGGCCCATGGCGAAAGCGGCGACGAGTTCGGCTATTCCGATCTCGTGGCGGAGCGGTTCGGCACCACGCACGAGCGGATCTTCGTGCCCTCGCGCGAGCTGCTCTCGGCCCTGCCGGCCACCATCGCGGCGATGTCCGAGCCGATGGTCTCCTACGACAATGTGGGCTTCTTCCTGCTCTCGCGCGCGGTCGCCGAGCACGTCAAGGTGGTCCAGTCGGGCCAGGGGGCCGACGAGGTCTTCGGCGGCTATCACTGGTATCCGAAGCTCGTCGGCGCCAACGACCCCGTCGCCGACTACCGCCGCGCCTTCTTCGACCGGACGCCCGAGCGCCTCGCCGCGCATCTCGCCGCGGCCTGGGCCGGCGGCGACACGGCGGGCGCGCTGGTCGCCGAGCATTTCGCGCGCCCCGGCGCGATCGATCCGGTGGACAAGGCGCTCCGCATCGACAGCGAGATCATGCTGCCCGACGACCCGGTGAAGCGCGTCGACAACATGACGATGGCGTGGGGTCTCGAGGCGCGCGTGCCCTTCCTCGACCACGAGCTCGTCGAGCTCGCCGCGCGGATGCCGCCCGCGCTCAAGCTCGCCGACGGCGGCAAGGGGATCCTGAAATCGGTCGCGCGCCGGGTCGTGCCGAGCGAGGTGATCGACCGCAAGAAGGGCTACTTCCCCGTGCCCGCGCTCAAATATCTCGACGGCCCCTATCTCGAGATGGCCCGCGACGCGCTGACCTCGCAGCGCGCGACCGAGCGGGGCCTCTTCCGCGAGGGCTATCTCGACCGGCTGTTCGCCGCACCCGCGGACCACATCACGCCGCTCAGGGGCTCCGAGCTCTGGCAATGCGCGCTGCTCGAGCTCTGGCTGCAGGCGCAGGGGGTCTGAGGCGATGATCGACCGGGGCGGCCACGGCGCGCGGCGGCAGGACCACCGGCTACGCAATCTCCGGAGCGCCCGGGGCGCGCTGCCGCATCCCGAGCGCCCGGAGCCGCGGGCCAATGCGAGCCTCGACCTCGGCTGGGGCCGGCTCCTCTTCGCGCAGACCTTCGCCGATCCGGGCCAGCTCGCCGCGGCGATGCGGGAGGAGCGCCCGGAGCGGCGCGACATCGCCTTCTACGTGAAGGATCCCCATGTCGTGCTCGCCGAGGCGCCGCAGGAGCTCTTTCTCGATCCCTCGCACACCTTCCGGCTCAACCTCGCGCTCTATCGGCCGAGCACGCGCCAGCCGCGCGGCTACTTCATCCGCCGGCTCAGCTCGCGCGCCGACGCCGAGGCGATCAACACCATCTACGCCGCGCGCGGCATGGTGCCGGTGCGCCCCGAGTTCTTCTGGTCGCAGCGCGACAGCCGGGAGATCACGGTCTTCGTCGCCGAGGACGCGGGCAACGGCGAGATCCTCGGCACCGTCACGGGCGTCGACCACGCCCGCGCCTTCGGCGACCCCGAGGCCGGCTCGTCGCTCTGGTGCCTCGGCGTCTCGCCGCAGGCGCCCTATCCGCGGATCGGCGAGGCGCTGGTCCGCCGGGTCGCCAACCACTTCAAGGCGCGCCGCGCCGACCATCTCGACCTCTCGGTGCTGCACGACAACGCGCAGGCCATCGCGCTCTACGAGAAGCTCGGCTTCCGCCGCATCCCGGTCTTCGCGATCAAGCGCAAGAACGAGATCAACGAGCGTCTGTTCATCGGCCCCGTGCCGGAGGAGACGCTCAACCCCTATGCCCGGCTGATCGTCGACGAGGCGCGCCGGCGCGGCATCGGGGTCGAGGTGACCGACGAGGCGGGCGGCTTCTTCCGCCTCTCCTATGGCGGGCGCTCGGTGCATTGCCGGGAGTCGCTCTCGGAGTTCACCTCCGCCGTGGCGGTGGCGATCTGCGACGACAAGGCCGTGACGCGGCGCGTGGTCGAGGCGGCGGGCGTGCCGGTGCCGAGGCAGATTCCGGTGCCGGCGGAGCCCGACCGCGAGGCGATCCGCGCCTTCCTCGAGGCCGCGGGCTCGGTCGTCGTCAAGCCCGCGCGCGGCGAACAGGGGCGCGGCGTCTCGGTCGGGCTCGAGACCGAGGCCGAGGTGCTGGAGGCGATCGCGGCGGCGCGCCAGATCTCGGACGAGGTGCTGCTCGAGGAGTGCTTCGAGGGCGAGGACCTGCGGCTCATCGTGATCAACTACCGGGTGGTCGCCGCCGCGCTCCGGCGCCCCGCCCGCGTCACCGGCGACGGCAGCACCGACCTGCGCGGCCTCATCGAGGCGCAGAGCCGGCGCCGCATGGCCGCCACCGGCGGCGAGAGCCGCATCCCGTTCGACGCCGAGACCGAGCGGTGCATCCGCGCCGCCGGCCACGGCTACGACAGCGTGCTGCCCGCCGGCGCGGCCCTCGCGGTCCGGCGCACCGCCAATCTCCACACGGGCGGCACGATCCACGACGTGACCGCCGAGACCCATCCCGCCCTCATCGACACCGCGGTCCGCGCGGCGCGGGCGATCGACATCCCGGTCACCGGGATCGACCTGATGGTGAAGAGCCCGCGCGAGCCCGACTGCGTGTTCATCGAGGCCAACGAGCGGCCGGGCCTCGCCAATCACGAGCCGCAGCCGACGGCCGAGCGCTTCGTCGACTTCCTCTTTCCGATGTCGATGCCGCCGGGGCCGAGGGCCGCCCATGCCGGACGAGGGGACGACCGCCGATGAGCCTGCTGCCGATCGATCTCGACTATCTCGCGGACCGTCTGAAGGGGATGCTCGCGATCCCGAGCCCGACGGGCTTCACCGACACGATCACGCGCCATGTCGGGGAGGAGCTCGAGCGCCTCGGCGTCGGCGTCGAGATCACCCGGCGCGGCGCCATCCGCGCACGCCTGTCCGGCCGCGCCGAGCGGCCGGCGCGCGCCCTCATCTGCCATCTCGACACGCTCGGCGCGCAGGTGAAGCGGATCAAGGAGAACGGCCGGCTCGAGCTCGTGCCGATCGGCCACTGGTCGGCCCGTTTCGCCGAGGGGGCGCGGGTCACGCTGTTCGCCGACCCGGGCAGCTATCGCGGCACCATCCTGCCGCCCAAGTCCTCGGGGCACGCCTTCGGCGAGGAGGTGGACGCGGCGCCGATCGGCTGGGCGCACGCCGAGCTGCGGATCGATGCGCTGGCCGAAACCGCGGCGGATGTCCGCCGCCTCGGCGTCTCGGTCGGCGACATCGTGGCGATCGACCCGCAGCCGGAGTTCCTCGACAACGGCTTCATCGTCGCGCGCCATCTCGACGACAAGGCGGGCGCGGCCACGATGCTGGCCGCGCTCAAGGCGCTCGTCGAGGCCGGGGCCACGCCCACCGTCGACACCGTGTGGCTCTTCTCGGTGACCGAGGAGGTGGGCCACGGCGCGAGCCACGTGCTGACCCACGACATCGCCTCGATGATCGTGGTCGACAACGGCTGCTCGGCGCCCGGGCAGGAGAGCCGCGAGTTCGGCGTGACCATCGGCATGGCGGACATGACCGGGCCGTTCGACCACCACACCACGCGCAAGCTGATCGATCTCTGCCGCGAGCACGACATCCGCCACCAGCGCGACGTGTTCCGCCACTACCGCTCCGACAGCGCCTCGGCGATCGAGGCCGGGGCCGACGTCCGCACGGCGCTCGCGACCTTCGGGATCGACGCGAGCCACGGCTACGAGCGCATCCACATGCACGCGCTGCGCTCGCTGGCCGAGCTCCTCGCCGCCTACGCGCTCTCGCCCGTCGACATCCCGCGCGACGCCGAGGAGGCGGCCTCGCTCGCCGGCTTCCCGACGCAGGAGACCGCCGCGGCCCGCCAGTCGCTGGCGCCCGATCCGCGCGTCGCGCGGGCGAAGGCCGGCACCGCCGGTGAGTGATCCGCGGGGCGCTCCGTCACCGTCGCGTGAATGGCGCGACGCCGCCGGGGATGCTAGCCCATCAAAGGTGAAGCGACCTCTGGGGAGGCCCGTGACATCGCGCGTCCGTCGATCCGGGGGGCTGCCCGCCGTCGTCGTCCTTCTCGGCGTCCTCGCCGGCGTCGGCCCCGCGGCCGCCGGGCCGGCGGAGGCAGCGCGCGGCGTCGTCGAGAGCCTGTCCGAGCGGGAGCGCGCCGAGGCCCTGCGCCCGCTCGACGACCCGGACCGCCGGCGGGTCCGCTACACGCCGGGGCGGCGCGGCGGGCTCGCGCTCGCGGAGATGGACGAGGGCACGCGCGACGCGACCTGGGCCTTCCTCGACGCGGCGCTCAGCCTCGCGGGCCGCGTCCTCGTCGACGACATCATCGAACGCGAGGCGATCCTCGGGCGGATCACCGGCCGGCCCGACTATCGCGACCCCGACCTCTACTATCTCGCGCTCTACGGCGAGCCCGGCGGGCCGCGCTGGGCGTTCCGCTTCGAGGGGCACCACCTGTCGATCAACTTCACCTACGAGGGGGCCGAGCTCGTCTCGGCGACGCCGCTCCTGCTCGGCTCGAACCCCGAACGCACCGACGTCGCCGGCGCGCCGCCCGAGCTGCTCGGACCCTATGTCGGCGACGCCGAGCGCGCGGCCGAGGACCCGGCGGCGCGCGAACGGCTTCTGGAACGGCTGCTCGCGCCCGTGCCCGAGCCGTTGCGGTCCGCCTACGCGGACGAGCTGCGCCTCCGCGGCGCGCTGAGCGCGGAGGAGGACACCGCGCGGGGCTTCGCGGTCACCGGCGGAGACACCCGCCTCGAACTCGAGACCAACCAGCGCAACCACATCCACCTCGTCTTCCGCGACCGGCAGACGGATTTCGGCGGCCCCTGAGGCGCGGCGTCAGGGCAGGCGGAGCTCGACGCTGCGGACGGCGGGGCGCGCCGCGATCTCCTTGACGAGGGTGACGAGCGGGGTGGGCCCGAGCGGGTAATCGGTCCGGATCGGGCCCGCGGCCTTGAGCGCCCGGACCTCGGTGTCGTCGTAGAAGGCGGCGAGCAGCAGGTCGTCCTCGCTCGCGAAGGGTCCCCGGCTCGCCCGGATCCGGTCGAGCGCCGGCGGCACGAGGGCGCCCGGGCGCTCGGTGATCGGCTCGGCGCCGCGGGCGATCCGGTCGTAGAGCGTCGGGTCGATCGGCCCCGCGATGCGCCCGTAGCCGCCGCGGACATAGAGCCGGACCTCGTCGGGCACGCTCTCGTAGCGCGCGCGGCCCCTGTCGCGCCCCATCACGTTGAGCACGGCCTGGGTGACGATGTACTGCGCGAAGGGGCTGACGACGATCGGATAGCCCAGATCCTCGCGGACGTGCCACGCCTCCTCGAGGATCTCCTCGAGCCGCCCCTCGAGCCCCATCTCGGAGAGCTGGTAGGCGAGGTTCGACACCATGCCCCCCGGGCACTGGTGGAGATAATGGAAGGCGTCGTATTCCCGCACGCTTCCCACCGGCTTGCCCTCCCGCGCGGCGATGTAGGCGAGGCGCTCGGCCGCCTCCTCGACCGGCGCGAGATCGACCGGCAGCGTGTACCCCATGCGGCGGAGATTGCGCGTCACCCCCTCGGTCGGGCTGTGGCTGACGCCGTTGGCGAGCGTCGAGGTCGCGGTGTGGACCACGTCGACGCCCGCCTCGACGGCGCGCAGCACCACGTAAGGCGCGAGCCCCGAATTGCAGTGGGTGTGGATCTGCAGCGGCAGGGCGCCGAGCTCGGCCTTGAGCGCGGGCACGAGCGTCGCGACACGCTCGGGCGTGAGGAGCCCGGAGGCGTCCTTGATGAAGACGCCGTCGACCCCGAGGGCCGCGATCTCCCGCGCCCGCGCCGCGTAGTAGGCGTCGGTGTGGACGGGCGAGTGCGTGAAGACGACGCCGGGCACCACGGTCAGCCCCTCGGCCTTGGCGGCGCGCACCGGGATCTCGAGATTGCGCACGTCGTTCAGCGCGTCGTAGGGCGTGTGGTAGCGCATGCCGGCGGCGGCGAAGCGCCGGGCGGCGAGCTCCACCACGTCGTCGGCGAAGAACTCGAAGGTGAAGAGCGACTGGCCGCGGGTGTGGACGATGAGCGGCGTCTCGGTGACCCAGCGCGACAGGATCCGCATGCGCTCCCACGGATCCTCGCGCAGATAGCGCACGCAGACGTCGAACACCGCGCCGCCGACGAGGTCGATGGCCTCGAAGCCGGCGCGGTCGAGCCGGGGCGCGACCTCGGCCATCATCGCCGTCGTCATGCGGGTCGCCCAGAGGCACTGGTGCGCGTCGCGCAGCGTGACGTCGATCAGACGGATCTCGCGGGACGTCGCTCGGCTCATGGGGACCTCGGGCGCTCGGGGCGTTGCTCGGCGGGACGCGGCCCGCTTAGATGGCCGCCCGGGGCGTGCGGATGTCAAGCGGAGGGGGCGATGGCGCTGAGCTATGCCGAGGTGGCGGAGATCCTGAAGGTGGTGGACGCCTCGGATCTCGACGAGCTGGTGCTCGAGATCGGGGGCGCGCGGCTCGTGGTCCGCAAGGGCGCGCGCGGCGCGGTCGCGGACCCCGCGCGCGTCGCGGCGCCGGCGGACGGCCCGACGCGGGCCCCGCCCGCC
>CAZWDE010000044.1:12810-14377 GCA_964632555.1 uncultured Limibaculum sp. | reverse complement strand
GCTGGCGCCCTTCCTCGCGGCGCGCGCCGGCGCCGGCGGCCTGCGCCGCGCCGCGGCGGGCGGCTGGCTCCTCGTCGGCGCGGACGCGGCGTCGGCGGTCGGCGACGGACCCGGCCCTGGGGTGGCGCGCTGCCGCGTCGAGCGCACGGGCGAGGCGCCCCCGCCCGCGGCGCTCCGCCGGAGGGCGGTGGCGACCGAGGCGGACTGCGCGCGGCTCGAGCGCCTCGCCGCCCGCACCTACGCCCCGGCGGATGCGCGCCTGCGGGCCACGGGGGCCGGCGCCGGCCTTCTCGACACCGACTGACGCCCGCCCGACACCGACTGGAGACCGTCCGATGGCCACCGAAACGCTCGCGCTCGCCGAGATCGAGGACCTCGCCCTCCGCGCCCTCCGCGCCGCCGGCGCGGCCGAGGCGCAGGCCCGGCCCCTCGCCGCCGCCACGGCCGAGACCGAGGCCGACGGCGTGGCGAGCCACGGCCTCGCCTACATCCCGACCTATTGCGAACATGTGCGCTGCGGGAAGGTGGATGGGCGGGCGACGCCGGTCCTTTCGCACCCGCGCCCCGGCATCGTCGCGGTCGACGCCGCCACCGGCTTCGCCCATCCGGCGATCGATCTCGGGCGCGGACCGCTGCTCGACGCGGCCCGCGAGACCGGCGTCGCGGGCCTCGCCATCCGCAATTCCTACAACTGCGGGGTGCTCGGCATCCACACGCGCGCCATCGCCCGCGAGGGGCTCGTGGCGCTCGGCTTCACCAACGCGCCCGCCTCGATCGCGGCCTCGGGCGGGTCGCGGCCGGTCGTCGGCACCAACCCGGTCTCGCTCGCGGTGCCGGACGGGGCCGGCGAGGCCGCGCTCCTGATCGATCAGAGCGCGAGCGTGATCGCGAAGAGCGAGGTCATGCGCCACGCCCGCGCCGGCCAGCCGATCCCGGAGGGCTGGGCGCTCGACGCCGACGGCCGGCCGACCACCGATCCCGACGCCGCGCTCAGGGGCTCGATGGCGCCGAGCGGCGGGTACAAGGGCGTCGGCGTCGCGCTCCTCGTCGAGGTGATGGCGGCCGCGCTCGCCGGCGCGACGCTCGGCCTCCACGCCGCGCCGTTCTCCGGCCCCACGGGCGGGCCGCCGCGAACGGGGCAGTTCTTCCTCGCGATCGACCCCGGCGCGACCGCTCCCGAGAGCTTCGGCGCCGCGATCGCCACGCTTCTCGCGGCGATCCGCGCCGACGGCGCCCGGGTGCCGGGGGACGGCCGGCGCAGCGCGCGGCAGCGCGCCCGGCGCGAGGGGGTGGCCGTCGCCTCGGCCACGCTGCAGCGGGTGCGCGACCTCCTCTGAGGCTGCCGCCGGCCCGGCCGGGACCGATTGTGTTTGACCTTGGGAAAACCGAGACTGCGTGACGGGGCACGCAGTGTCGACCGGTCGGCCCGCGGCGCTGGGCCGGATCGGGGGCGGCGGTTTTCGAGGGGTGGAACGGTCCATGGTCACGCGGCTGATTGCGCGAGCCGGCGCCCGGCGCGGCGAGGATGCGGCGCTCGCCGAGGGGGTGCGACCGTGACCGGCCGCGC
>CAZWDE010000044.1:8486-12710 GCA_964632555.1 uncultured Limibaculum sp. | reverse complement strand
CGGCGCGGCGAGGATGCGGCGCTCGCCGAGGGGGTGCGACCGTGACCGGCCGCGCGCGCGCCGGGCGGGACGCCCTCGCCGACCGCGCCGACCCGCTCGCCGGCCGGCTCGGCACCGCGCTCACCGACCTCTTTCGCGAGTTCGAGGCCTTCGCCGAGCGATTTCCCCTGCCCCGCGGCCGGCCGGCCTTCGACCCCGGCGAGCGCGTCCGCGCCGCGCCCGGCGAGCGGGTCGCCATCGACGCCACGGCGGCGGACGGCGACGCCCCGGCGCTGCTCGCGCGGCTCGAGGCGCTCGGCCTGAACGACGGCGCGGCCTTCGGCTCGGTCGTCTCGGGCACGGTGCCGATCGCGGCGCTCCCGCTCGTCGCGGCGCTGCCCGGGCTGGCGGCGGCGCGGCCCGCCCGCGCGGCTCTCGCCGTGGGCGAGGCGGAGAACCAGGCCGACCGCGCGCTCCGGGCCGACACCGCCCGCGCCGAGTTCGCGGTCGACGGGTCCGGGGTGGGCGTCGGCATCCTCTCCGACAGCTTCGACGCGCTCGGCGGCTACGCGGCGGACATCGCGAGCCTCGACCTGCCGGAGGGCGTGCCGGTGCTCGCGGATCTCGCGCCCGGCGCAGGCAGCGACGAGGGCCGGGCGATGGCGCAGCTCGTGCACGACATCGCGCCGGGGGCCGGACTGCTCTTCCACACCGCCTTCGGCGGGCAGGCCAACTTCGCCGAGGGCATCGGCGAGCTCGTCGCCGCCGGCGCGGATGTGGTGGTCGACGACGTGTTCTACCTCGCCGAGCCGTTCTTCCAGGACGGGATCGTCGCGCAGGCCGTCGATCAGGCGGTGGCCGCCGGCGCCGTCTACCTCTCCTCGGCCGGGAATTCGGGACGCGACTCCTACGAGAGCGCGTTCCGCCCGGTCGACACCGCGCTCAACGGCATTTCCGGCCCCTGGCACAACTTCGATCCGGGCGGGCAGGATCTCGTCCAGAACTTCGAGCTCGGGCGCGGCGAGAGCGTGACGATCTCGCTCCAGTGGGACGACCCGTTCCTCAGCGCGGGACCGGGCGGCGAGGGGGCGCCGCGCGCCGACAGCGATCTCGACATCGGGATCTTCGACAGCGCGGGCAACGTCGTGGCCGCCTCGGCCGACGACAACCTCCGCAGCGGCGACCCGGTGGAGATCCTCGAATTCGTGAACGGCGGGCCGCGGCAGACCTTCGGCCTCGCGATCCAGCTCTTCGCCGGACCGGCGCCCGGGCGGATCAAGTACATCGACTTCGACGGCGGCACGCGCGACGCGGAGTTCTTCACCTTCAGCGGAACCTCGGTCGGCCACGCCTCGGCCGCGGGCGCGCTGAGCGTCGGCGCCGCCTTCTACGGCTTCACGCCCGAGTTCGGCGCCGATCCGATCCAGCTCGAGACCTTCTCCTCGGCCGGCGGGGACACGCCGATCCTCTTCGCGCCCGACGGCGCGCGCCTCGCCGAGCCGGAGCTGCGCGAGCGGGTCGACCTCGTCGCGCCGGACGGGGTCGACACCACCTTCTTCGGCGGCGCCGACGTCGAGGGCAACGGCTTCCCGAACTTCTTCGGCACCTCGGCCGCCGCGCCGAACGCGGCGGCGGTCGCGGCGCTGCTGCGCGCGGCCGCCCCGGACGCGCCCCCCGACGCGATCCGGGCCGCGATGCGCGCCGGCACGCTCGACGTCACCGCCCGCCTCGCCGACGCCGACGACGACCTGCCGCCGCGTTTCGACAAGCTGCCCGCGGGGCCGGACGCCGACTCGGGCGCGGGGCTCCTGCAGGCCGATCTCGCATTGGCCGCCCTCCTCGACGAGCCGCCGCGCATCACCTCGCCCGCGACGGCCGAGGCCGTGGAGGGCGCCGCCGGCCCGGTCTACGTGGCGACCGCCGAGGATCCCGAGGACGACGCCATCCGCTTCGCGATCGCGGGACCCGACGCCGGCGCGCTCACCATCGATCCGCTCTCCGGCGCGCTCGCCTTCGCGGAGCCGCCCGATTTCGACGAGCCCGCCGACGCCGACGGGGACAACGTCTACGTGCTGACGCTGACGGCGACGGCCGCGGGCCTCTCCGACAGCCTCGATCTCGCGCTCGCCGTGCTGGAGGACACCGACGCCGACGGCGTGGCGAACCGGGAGGACAACGCGATCCTCGTCGCCAATCCGGACCAGCGCGACACCGACGGCGATTCGCGCGGCAACGTGGTGGATCCCGATCTCGACAACGACGGCTTCGTCGGCTCGCTCGACGTCCGCCTCTTCGCCGACAGCTTCGGCCGCGCCGCCGGCACGCCGGGGTTCGACGAGGACGCGGATTTCGACGGCGACGGCTTCGTCGGATCGCCCGACGTGCGGGTGCTGGCCGAGTTCTTCGGCGGGCCGCCGGGGCTGTCCTTCATCGACATCGCCTGAGCCCGCCCCTTACCATCGCGCCGCGGGTGTCGCCGATGGCCCCCGGCGCCGACCAGACGGAGGAGACCGACCATGCAGCCGACCGCGCCGATCCTCGCCGGAGCCCTGGCCGCCCTGCTCGCCGGCCCGGCCGCCGCCGTCACGGTCACCGCGACGCTCGATCCCGCACGACCGGAGTTTCGCGTCGGCGAGAGCTTCGCGCTCGTGGTGGGAACCGAGGATTTCCCGAGCTTCCAGAGCGGCGGCCTCGACATCCTCTTCGACCCGGCGGTGATCCGCTACGACGGGTTCGCCTTCGATGACGGCTTCCCTGTCCTCACGCGGGACGGAACCGTGGTGATCGACCCGGTGTCGGGGCTCGCCACGGTCGACGACATCAGCTTCGACACCTTTCCGGGCCCCGCGCTGTCGAGCGGCAGCGAGATCGGCACCGCCGGCTTCACCGTGATCGGGCCGGGCACGGGCGAGATCGCGCTCGCCGCGGGCCAGAACCCCTTCTTCGACGCGAACGACATGATCTTCACGGTCGAGAGCTTCGGGAGCGTCTCGGTCTCGGCCGCGCAGATCCCGCTGCCCGCCAGCCTTCCGATGCTGCTTCTCGGCCTCGGCGCCGCCGCGCTCCTCGGGCGGGGCCGCGCGCGGGACTGACCGGCCGGCCCCCGCGCGCCCGCGGGGAGCGGCGGCCCGGCCCTCGCGTTGATCCCCTGGGCGCCGCGGCCGGGTCGCACGGCCCGCGGGGCCCTCGCCGTCCCGTCACGCGCACCGAGGAGACGCCCCATGATCCCGACCCGCACGATCCCTGCCGCCGCGCTGGCCGCCGCGGTCGCCGCCAGCACCCCGGCCACGGCCCAGGAGACCGAGGAGACGTGGCTGCCGAGCCTTGTCACCGACACGCCGGCCGAGGGTTTCGACCTCGCGGTCGCGATGGCGCGGCGCGCGGTGAAGACCACCCAGCCCGACGTCACGACCCTCAAGGCCCAGCGTCCCGACTACGCGCACGACGCCGAGAGCCTGATCGAGGTCTCGGGCGTGGTGGCCGCCTATTTCGACACGATCGCCGAGGCGAACGACCACTGGCGGGAGTGACGCGCCGGGCGCCCCGGCGCCGCCTCAGGCCGCCTCGGCGAGACGCTCGCGGCGCCAGTTGATCCGCCCGCCGGCGAGAACGATGGCGATCTCGCGGTCGCTCAGGTCGTGATCGACGGCGAGCGCCTCGCGCCCGTCGCCGTCGACCGCGACCTCGAGGCGGCGTTCGCCCCGCTCGAGCCGGCTCCGAAGGCTGCCGAGGCCGAGGACGTGCCCCTTCTCGAGGCGGTCGTGATCGTCCGGCTCGGCGAAGGTCAGCGGCAGCACGCCGTAGTTCACGAGGTTCTGCCGGTGGATGCGGGCGAAGCCCTTGGCGATCACGGCGCGCAGGCCGAGGTTGCGCGGCGCGATGGCCGCGTGCTCGCGCGAGGAGCCCTGGCCGTAGTTCCACCCGGCGATCACCGCATGGCCGTTGCTGTCGCGCACCTCGCGGGCGCGCGCGAGATAGGTCGTGTCGATGCGCTCGAAGGAGAAGTCGTCGATCTTCTGGATGTTGGAGCGGTAGGGCAGCACCCGGGCCCCCGCCGGCATGATCTCGTCGGTCGAGACGTCGTCGCCCATCGTGAGGAGGACCGGCAGCTCGAGCGCATCCGGCAGCGCCTCGAACTCGGGGAGCGAGCGGATGTTGGGGCCCTTCACGAGCCGGGTGGCGCGCGCCTCGGCCGGCGGCGGCGGCGCGGCGATCAGCGCCTCGTCGGGCGGCGCGGTGTCGGGC
>CAZWDE010000044.1:0-8386 GCA_964632555.1 uncultured Limibaculum sp. | reverse complement strand
GTCGGGCGGCGCGGTGTCGGGCACCGAGAGGCGCGGGCAGGCCATCCGCGCCGAGAGGTCCCGGGGGTCGGCGATGCGCCCGGCGAGCGCCGAGGCGGCCGCCGTCTCGGGGCTGCAGAGCCAGACCGAATCCTCCTCCGTCCCCGACCGGCCGGGGAAGTTGCGCGGCGTCGTCCGGAGCGAGTTCTGCCCGATCGCGGGCGCCTGCCCCATGCCGATGCAGCCGTTGCAGCCGGCCTGGTGGAGACGCGCCCCGGCCGTGACCAGCGCGCCGAGGCGGCCGTCGTCGGTCAGCACGCGCAGCGACCGGCGCGAGGTCGGGTTGATGTCGAGCGAGACCCGCGAGGGCACGGTCTGCCCGCGCAGGATTTCGGCCGGCACCGCGAAGTCGCGCCAGCCCGGATTGGCCGACGAGCCGATATAGGCCTGGTAGATCGGCTCGCCCGCCACCTCGCGCACCGGCACCACGTTGCCGGGCGAGGAGGGCTTCGCGATCAGCGGCTCGAGCTCAGAGAGGTCGATCCGGTCCTCGACGTCGTAGCCCGCGCCGGGATCGGCGCGCAGCTCCGCGAAGGCCGCGCCCCGGCCCTCGCTCTCGAGGAACCGGCGCACCTCGTCATCGGCGGGGAAGACCGTGGTGGTGGCGCCGAGCTCGGCCCCCATGTTGGCGATCACGTGCCGGTCCATCGCCGTCAGCCCGGCAAGCCCGGGCCCGTGATACTCGACGATCCGGCCCTTGCCGCCCGAGACCCCGTGCCGGCGCAGCATCTCGAGGATCACGTCCTTGGCGCTCACCCAGTCGGGCAGCGCGCCGGTCAGCTCGACCCCCCAGATCTCCGGCATCCGCGTCGCGAACGGGTCGCCGGTCATGGCGAGCGCGACGTCGAGCCCGCCCGCGCCGATCGCCAGCATCCCGAGGCTGCCGGCCGCCGGGGTGTGACTGTCG
Organism: uncultured Limibaculum sp.; assembly: GCA_964632555.1. Taxonomy (GTDB): domain Bacteria; phylum Pseudomonadota; class Alphaproteobacteria; order Rhodobacterales; family Rhodobacteraceae; genus Thermohalobaculum. The sequence goes on along the minus strand of CAZWDE010000044.1, from coordinate 7,440 downwards.
GAGCCGAGGAGCGACGCGCCCGGCCGCCCGAAGCGCTGCATGTGGACGACGTGGCTGATCCCGTTGCCGGGCCGCGAGAAATGCAGGCCGAAGCGGCGGCAGGCCGACTCGAGGAACAGGTGGTCGTCGGCGTTCAGGTTGTCGATCTGCAGCAGGTTGTGGTCGACATACTGAACGCTCGCCTCGGTCTTCACGCGGTCGAGGTCGATCGCCTCGAGCGCCAGCATGGCGAGCGTGCCGGTCGCGTCCTGGGTCAGCGTCTGGTCGATCCGGATCCCGATCGGCGCGCCCGGGTCCATCTCGCCCTCGACGAGGTGGGCGGCGATCAGCTTCTGCGCGACGTTTCTCGGCATCGGACCCTCCCTGTTGGCGTGTCGGGAGGGAACGCGTCGCGCCGCGGCGGCGTTGCGCCGCCCCACGGGCGCGTGAGCAGGGTCAGGCGCGCGGGCCGTCCCCGTCGGCCGGCAGCGCGGCGCGGCGGCGGCTCTCGGCGAGCGCGTCGAGCGCGTCCTGCACGGCGCGGTAGACGCTGCCCTCGGGGTGGCGTCCGGCGGCGTCGGGCTCCCCGGCCTCGCGCTCCGTGAGCGCCGCGAGGGCGTCCTCGACAGTGTCGACCGCGAGCACCCGGAAGTCGCCGCGCTCGACCGCGTCGAGCACCCGCCCGCGCAGCATGAGGTGCCGGGCGCTGGCCGCCGGGATCACGGCCCCCTGCGCGCCCGTCAGCCCGCGCGCCGCGCAGAGGTCGAAGAAGCCTTCGATCTTCTCGTTGACCCCGCCGACCGCCTGCACCTGCCCGTGCTGGTTCACCGACCCCGTCACCGCGAAATCCTGCCGGAGCGGAACGCCGGCGATGGCCGAGAGCAGCGCGAGCAGCTCGGCGAGCGAGGCGCTGTCGCCCTCCACCTCGCCGTAGGACTGTTCGAAGACGAGGCTCGCGCCGAGCGAGAGGGGCGTCTCGCGGGCGAACCGCGCGGTGAGAAACCCGGTCAGGATCAGCACGCCCTTCGAGTGCACGGGCCCGCCGAGCTCGACCTCGCGCTCGATGTCCGTCACCGTTCCGCGGCCGACGCCCGCCTGCGCCGAGACACGCACCGGCCGGCCGAAGCTGAAGCCGCCGAGGCTCGTCACCGTCAGCGCGTTGACGGCCCCGGTGCGCGCGCCTTCGGTCTCGATCCGCACGGTGCCGCGCTCGATCTCCTCCAGCATGCGCTCGCGGAGCCGCCCGTGGCGGTGCTCGCGCGCCGCCACCGCCCGGTCGACCGCGTCGGCGTCGACGGGGTTGTGTCCGGCCTGCCGGGCCGCGTGGTCGGCCTCGCGCACGAGATCGGCGACGCTCTCGACCTCGGTCGAGAGCTTCTCCCGGTCGCCGGCAAGCCGCGCCGCCTCCTCGAGCACGCGCCCGACGGCCTCGGCGGAGAAGGGCGCGAGCGCCTCGCGCCCGGCGGTCGTCGCGATCATGCGCGCGTAGAGTCCGAGCGAGGCCTCGCTCCGATCCGTGCGCTCCTCGAAATCGGCCGCCACCTTGAAAAGCTCCGCGAACTCGGGGTCGAGCTGGCTCAGCAGGTGATGCAGCCCGCGCTCGCCGATCAGCACGACCTTGACGTCGAGCGGCACGGCCTCAGGCTCGAGCGAGACGGTGGAGACGAGCCCGAGCGCCTGGTGCGGCGGCTCGATGCGCAGCTCGCCGGCCCGGAGCGCGCGCTTGAGCGCCTCCCAGGCGAGCGGCCGCGTCAGCACCTTGCGCGCGTCGAGCATCAGATAGCCGCCGTTGGCCCGGTGGAGCGCGCCCGCCCGGATCAGGTGAAAGTCGGTCGTCAGCGCGCCCATCTCGGCGCGGTGCTCGATCCGCCCCACGAGGCGCTCGTAGGTCGGGTCGTCCTCGTAGACGACGGGCCCCTCGCGCGCCTCCGCGTGGTCGACGGCGAGATTGGTGCGGTAGCGCCGCAGCAGCCCCTCGGCCTGCTTGTCGATCGCGCTCGCCTGCATCGGGTTCTGCTGGTCGGCGCCCTGCGTCTCCTGCTGGGCGGCGGCGAGGATCGTCTCGGCGTTGTCGACGATGTCGCGCTCCACGCGCTCGAGATGGGCCGTCACCGCCGCGAGATCGGCGTAGCCCTGCTTGAGCGTCTCGAAGAGGTGCCCGACCGCCTGCCGCGCCGTCTCCTCGTTGAGCGCGTTGAGCTTCTCGCGGGTCTCCTTGACCCATTCCGGCATCGTCTGCATCAGCTCGCGAAGCCGGCCCTGCAGGTCCTCGACGGTCTTCTGGACCTCCTCGCGCTCGGTCTCGGAGAGCTGCTGCGCCTCCTCGCCCGAGAGCGGACGGCCGTCGCGGATCGGGGCGAAGGCGAAGCCCTGCGGCGTGCGGCTCACCGCGACGCCGCGCCCGCGGCCCTCCTCCTCGATCTTCGAGAACGCGCGCTGCTGTCGGTCCTGCAGCTCCTGCTCGACCATCTGCCGGCGCTCGCGGTAGTCCTGCGCCTCGAAGGCCGCCCGGAGCGCGTCGCGGACCTCGTCGACCAGCCGGTCGGTGTCGCGCCGGAACGCCGCGCCGCGCCCGGCCGGCAGGCGGAGCGCGATCGGCCGTCGCGCCTCGTCGAAATTGTTGACATAGGCGAGATCGTCGGGCACCGGCCGCCCCGCCGCCGCGCTCTCGAGCCGGCGCCGGACGAGGCCGTGCTGGTCGAGCCCACGCGGCCCGAGCGCGAACACGTTGTAACCCGGCCGGGCGAGGCCGATGCCGAGGTCGAGCGCGGCCGTCGCCCGCTCCTGCCCGAGACCGCCCTCGAACGCCTCGAGCTCGTCGGTGCGCGCGAAGCCGAGCGCGGAGGGGTCGCAGCGCCAGCGAAGCTCGTCGGTCCTCAGCGGTCTCGCGGTCATCGGTCCTCCTCCCCGCGCAGGATCGCGCCCACACGCCCGCGACCCGGTCGTGGCCCCGGCGGTTCTGCGGGAACGCGGCCGGCACCCTGGCGGTTCCCGCCGGGCGGCGGCCGGGGGCCGGCGGCGCCGGGAGATCAGGGATAGGGACGGCGGAGATCGGCCTCGGCGCGGCCGTCGAGATCCTCGGGCTCGAGCGCGCCGCGGTCGGCCGGGCGGAGCAGCGAGACCGTCTCCTCGTCGACGACGAAAAGCCGGGGCCGCACGGGCAGGCCGAGCAGCGCCGCGATCGCCCGCTCCTCGCGCCGCAGCGCCGCCAGCTCCTCGCCGATCCGCCGGCGCACGCCCGCCGGCTGTTCCTCGGCGCGGCCATGGGTGCGGCGCCGGTCGACCGGCCAGCGAAACACCGCCGCGAGCCAGCGGCCGGGCCGCGCGGCGTCACCCGACACCGGCCGCCCCCGCGCCCGGCGCCGCCGCGCCCATCCCCTGCAACGGCAGCAGCGCGAGCCCCATCGCGAGGCAGAGCAGCGCCGCCATGATCAGCCGCAGACCGCGCGTGCGGTCGCGCGCGCTGTGCTCGTTCTGCGCGAAATAGCGCCGGTAGGCGACGTCGTAGGCCGCGGCCATGAAGTCGCGCATCAGCCGGTCGGTCTCGTCGCGATCGCCCTCCGCGGCCTCGGCCATGCGCCGCTCGACCGCGACGAGCTCCGTGAGGTCCGGCGGGTCGAGATAGACGACGTTCCACTCGACGCGCGCGATCAGCGCCACCGCCAGCGCGAGGGCCGCGAGCGCCAGCGCGAGGAGGACCACGATCGCCACGGTCACCGGAGACGGCCAGCGCCCGAGATCGAGATGGGTGCCGAGGACCGACAGGTTGAAGATCGAGAAGGCGAGCGCCGAGACCGGGGTGGCGACGCTGGCGCGGATGTTGTCGCGGCGCGCCCGCTGGGTCTCGTACTGGTCCCGGCAGATCTCGTAGCGGAATTGCGACTGGATCATCGGTGCAGCCTTTCGCGCCGTCCACCCGCCCCCGCGCGCCATCGAGATCAACGCGCGGCGCGCGGGGGCGCTCCGCGGGCGACCGGGCCGCCGCGCGGGAACCGGGCGCGGAGGGCCGGCGCGACGAGGTGCCGCGACGCCCGGGCCGCACCCTCCGGGCCCGGAGGCGCAACGGAGCCCGCGCCCGAGCGTTGGGCCCGGCATGACCGATCCCCGCCCCGTCTCGCTCTGGCGCCGCGCGACCGCGCGCATGAACCCGGTCGTCTTCTTCGGCTCCGCCGCCCTCGTCGTCGCCTTCGTCGCGGTCGGCGGCGGGTTCTCGGAAAGCGCCGCCGACGTCTTCCGCATGACGCAGGAGAACGTGTCGCGCTATTTCGGCTGGTACTACGTGCTGGTGGTGAGCGGCCTGCTGGTCCTGACGGTGCTGCTCCTCTTCACCCGCGCGCGGCGCGTCCGGCTGGGCGGGCCCGACGCGCGGCCGGAGTTCTCGCGCCTCGGCTGGTTCGCCATGCTGTTCGCCGCAGGCATGGGGATCGGCCTCGTCTATTTCGGCGTCGCCGAGCCGCTGATGCACTACGACAACCCGCTGGAGGCCGAACCGCGCTCGCTCGACGCGCGCATCGAGGCGATGCGGATCTCGTTCTTCCACTGGGGGCTGCACGCCTGGGGGATCTACATCGTGCTCGCGCTCGCGGTGGCGCACGCCCATTTCAACCGCGGCCTGCCGCTCGCGCCGCGCTCGGTGCTCGAGCCCCTGATCGGACGGCGCTACGACGGACCGCTCGGCGACGCGGCCGACATCCTCTGCACGGTCGGCACCCTCCTCGGGGTCGCGACCTCGCTCGGCCTCGGCGCGATGCAGATCAACGCCAGCCTCTCGGCCTTTTTCGGCTGGCCCGACCGGCTCGGCATCCAGCTCGCGGTGATCGGGCTGATCACCGCGGCGGCGACCGTCTCGGTCGTGCTCGGCGTGCAGAAGGGCGTGCAGCGCCTCAGCCAGGCCAACATCGCGCTCGCGGCGCTGCTGATGGCCTTCGTCGTCGCGGTCGGCCCGTCGCTCTTCCAGATCGAGCTGATGATCTCCGCGCTCGGCGCCTATCTCGAGGCGCTGCCGCGCATGAGCCTCTATCTCGACCCCGGCCGCGACAGCGAGTGGCAGACCACCTGGACGCTGTTCTACTGGGGCTGGTGGATCTCGTGGTCGCCCTTCGTCGCGATCTTCGTCGCGCGCATCTCGCGGGGGCGGACGGTGCGCGAGTTCGTCCTCGGGGTGCTGCTGGTGCCGGTGCTGGTCACCTTCGCGTGGCTTTCGGTCTTCGGCGGCACCGCGCTCTGGCTCGAGGCGACGCGGGAGGGCGCCGATCTCGTCGCGGCCGTCAGCGAGAACGTCTCGACCTCGCTGCAGACGCTGCTCGCCGCCCTGCCCTTCGCCACGGCGGCGATGCTGCTCGCGACCGTCGTGATCACGCTCTTCTTCGTGACCTCCTCCGACTCCGGCTCGCTGGTGGACGACATCGTCACCTCGGGCGGCGATCCGCGCCCGCCGAAGGTCCAGCGGGTGTTCTGGGCGGTCTCGGAGGGCGCGGTGGCGGCGACGCTGCTCTATCTCGGCGGGCTGGAGGCGATCCGCAACGCCGCGATCACCCTCGCCCTGCCCATGTCGGTGCTGCTCGTGGCCGCCGCCGTCGCGATCTGGCGCGGGCTTCACGCCGACCCGATGGCGGCCTGGCCCGGCGCGCGCCGGCGCGCCGCCTGAGCGAGCCGCGCCGCGGATTTGACCCCGAGGCGTGGCGCCACAGGGTTTCGGGCACAGCCAAGGAGGGACCAATGCAAGCGGAGAAAGGGCTCCTCAAGGGGCTCAACCCCACCGTCACGCTGATCGCGACCTTCGTGGTGATGAGCTTCGTCATCTTCGGCGCCGTCGCCACCGAGACCGCCGGCACCGTCTTCACCTCCGTGAAGGACACGATCATCGGCGGCCTCAAGTGGTACTATATCGGCATCGTCGCGTTCTTCCTGTTCTTCGTGCTGTTCCTGCTGTTCAGCCCCTACGGCGCGATCCGGCTCGGGCGCGACGACGACCGCCCGGAGTTCTCCCTGTTCTCGTGGTTCGCGATGCTGTTCGGCGCCGGGATGGGCATCGGGCTGCTGTTCTGGTCGATCGCCGAGCCGATCTACCACTTCCAGTCCAACCCCTTCGTGGGCGAGGAGACCAGCGCGGCCGAGAAGGCGCAGGTCGCGATGCGGCTCACATTCTTCCACTGGGGCCTGCACCCCTGGGCGATCTACGTGATCGTCGGGCTGACGCTCGCCTATTTCCATTTCCGCAAGGGGCTGCCGCTGACCATCCGCTCCGCGCTCTACCCGCTGATCGGCGAGCGGATCTACGGGCCCGTCGGCCACGCGGCGGACGTGCTGGCGGTCTTCGGCACGATCTTCGGCATCGCCACCTCGCTCGGCCTCGGCGTGCAGCAGATGACGACCGGCTTCTACCACATCACGGGATGGGAGATCTTCGTCGAGCCCGTGCTCGACGCCGCCGGCAACCCGGTGCTGCGCGCCGACGGCACGCCCGCGCTCACCGGCTCGATCGAGACGCAGCTGGTGCTGATCGCCGCGATCTCGCTGATCGCGACCGCCTCGGTCGTCTCGGGCGTCGGGCGGGGCGTGCGGATCCTCTCCGAGCTCAACCTCTGGCTCTCGATCCTGATCCTCGCCTTCCTCCTCGTCCTCGGCCCCACCGCCTATCTGCTGCAGTTCTACCTGCAGTCGCTCGGCGACTACGCGACCTCGGTGGTGCCGCTCAGCCTCTGGACCGACGCCAACGGCCAGTCGCAGTGGCAGAGCTGGTGGACCGCCTTCTACTGGGGCTGGTGGATCGCCTGGGCGCCCTTCGTCGGCATGTTCATCGCCCGGATCTCCAAGGGGCGGACGATCCGGGAGTTCGTGCTCGGCGTGCTGTTCGTGCCGACGCTGCTCGGGTTCCTGTGGCTGATCCTCTTCGGCGGCACCGCGCTCAACATCGAGCTCTTCGGCGAGGGCGGCATCGCGCAGGCGGTCGAGGACGACGTGACGCTGGCGCTCTACCAGACCTTCGAGTCGATGAATGTCGGTCTCCTCGGCCGCCTCGCGGCGATCGTCGCGACGGTGCTGCTGGTCACCTACTTCATCACCTCGTCCGACAGCGGGACGCTCGTGATCACCACGCTGCTCGCCGCCGGCGATCCCGAGCCGCCGATGGTCCACCGCGTGGTCTGGGGGCTCGGCGAGGGCGTGGTGGCCGCGGTGCTGCTGCTCGCGGGCGGGCTCTCGGCGCTGCAGACCGCCTCGATCGCGGCGGCGCTCCCGGTCAGCATCATCATGCTGATGATGAGCTACGGGGTGATCAAATCGCTCAACGAGGATTCGAGCGCGGTGCCGGCCCCCGACACCGCCAGGGCGCCCGATGGCACCAGCCTGCGGGGGGAGCTGCATGCCTGAGCTTGCCGGCATCATCAGGGGAACTGACCGTGGAACGACGACCATGCACCGTTTCGCCCGCGCGACCGTGCTCGGGATCGCCATCGCCGC